>CAYWRV010000038.1:0-14170 GCA_964460865.1 uncultured Smithella sp.
GGCCTGTCACGCCGGAGGGCGTGGGTTCAAGTCCCATCGGCCCCGCCAGAAAATCAAGGGGAGTCAGCATGAGGCGGCTCCCCTTTTTGGCTTTTCCGCGATACTAAAAGAGAGCATCTCATAGCCACTACAACTTGAAATGAAATACAACCCGGGGCCAATTCCGGGGAGTATTCTTATCCCTGGAGAGGGCTTGCCAAAAATCTTTCCCGACAATGGCCAACATTTTTTTGCACCGGCCGTATGGTAATGTAGTGACTGACGGAAACTGAAGAGACTATGAATATTCCTGGAATAATCAAAAATTTCTTCTCAGGCAATAATTCTGAAACTGTCCGCCGGGAAATCATGGCCGTACTGGAGAAAGGCCGCAAACTGGGCGTGTGGGACGACGCATCATATGAAATGATGGGAAACGTCCTCGATTTTTCATCGGTGCTGGTTCGTGAAATCATGATTCCACGAACCGATATCACTTCGGTAAACATCGACGACCCTATCGAAGAAATTCACAAAGACATCGCCTCGAGCGGCTACACACGCCTGCCTGTGTGCCGCAAGACTGTGGACAATATCATCGGCGTACTCAATGTCAAAGATCTGCTAAAAATCGCGCCTCGCATCATCACCGTGTCCGACATTATGGCGAACCTGACCAAACCTTATTACATACCGGAAACAAAGAATGCCCACATGCTTCTGTATGAGTTTAAAACCAACCGCCGGCACATGGCTGTTGTAATCGACGAGTACGGCGGCACCTCCGGTCTGGTTACGCTCAAGGATCTACTGGAAACAATCGTCGGGGATATCCATGATGAGCATCAGGAGCCCTTGTCCGAAGAGGGAATAGTCAATGCCCCGGACGGATCCATTATTGCAGGCGGACGGGTGCAGATAGAAGAAATAGAGGAACGCCTCAATATCGAATTAGAGAAGGGACGTTATGAAACGATAGGAGGATTGATTTTAAACAAGATCCGGAGGATACCGCATCAGGGGGAAAGCTTTGAAATCGGTGCAATTGAAATTACCATAAGAAATGCGGATGAGCGAAGCATAAAAAAAGTGAAAATAAAAAAAATAGATTCGAGAAAAAATGATCACAAGAGCTAGCTCAAGTACGGGAAAGTACAGCCGTCACACCATTTTTATGGCGCTTTTGAGCGGCATTTTGCTTTTTCTATCTTTTCCAAAATTCGGCTTTGGTCTTGTAGCATGGGTTGCATTGATTCCGTTGTTTGTTGCCTTGAAGGATACTTTGACGCTGAAAAAGGCTTTTTTTCTGGGCTGGTCTACGGGATGTGTCGCCTATGTTGGAGTTCTGTATTGGATTGTCTCTGTTATTGTCAATTATGGCCGTATGCCTGTCTATCTGGGCATTGCCTGTATGCTTCTTCTGGTCTGTTATCTGAGCATTTACGTCGGCTTGTTCGGAGCAGGAATCGTTTATTTACGAAATAAAGTCCCCCTTTTTCTGGCTGCGCCTTTTTTATGGGTCGTGACGGAATACTTAAAGTCAACGGTCATTACCGGTTTCCCCTGGGAAAACCTTGGTTATTCACAAGTCAATAATTTTTACCTGATTCAGATTGCCGATATAACAGGCGTTGCCGGCTTGTCTTTTCTCATTGTTTTATTCAATGCATCAATTTTTAATCTATTGAATGAGAGATCTAAAAAAACAATTGTTCTGGCCTCGTGTGTTTGTTTACTGTCGGCAGGCATCTATGCCTACGGTATAATCCGTGTCGGCGAGGTGAAAGAGGCGATGAGAAACGTACCGCAAGTAAGTGTTACGCTGGCACAGGGGAATATCGATCAGTCGGTAAAGTGGAGTCCGACTTTTCAGGAAGAAACGATCGACATTTATGAAGGGCTTTCGCTTAAAGATGATTACCGACCGGGAGGGCTGATTATCTGGCCTGAAACAGCTGTGCCTTTTAATTTTGAACTGGAAAATGCTTTAAGGAGACGTGTGAAGGACATTGCCGCCAGGTCTGGAAAATGGCTCGTCTTCGGCGCGGTAAGTTTTAATCCGCATAAACAAAACACTGATTTTTTCAACAGCGCCTACCTGCTGTCACCGGATGGTGAAATTCGCGGCCGATACGACAAAGTTCATCTTGTCCCGTACGGCGAATATGTTCCGCTCAGAAACGTCTTTCCATTTATCAGCTCCCTTACAGCGGGGATCGGTGATTTCGCGCGTGGCGCAGGATACCATCCACTGGACATGGGTAAAGAAAAAATAGGTGTGCTGATCTGTTATGAAGGTATTTTGCCGGAGGCGGGCAGGGCATACAAAAGCAATGGCGCAGCACTGCTGGTCAACATTACCAACGATGCCTGGTTTGGCAAAACGTCCGCGCCTTATCAGCATCTGTCCATGAGTGTTTTCCGTGCTGTGGAAACAAGGCTGTATCTGGTGCGTGCGGCAAACACGGGTGTTTCCGCGATTGTCGACCCCTGCGGGGAAATTATCGACCGTACGGAAATATTTAAAAAAGGCGTGATTAATGGTAAAATACAATATATTGATTTGCCGTCTTTCTATGTCCGTCATGGCGAGTGGCTTGTTGTGCTGAGCTTTATAGTTTTGGCAGTATTTGTCATATTTAATGTGGCCCGGAGGAGAAGATATGTCAGGAGAAAACATACAAGATAATATCAATGATCTGAAAAAAAGAATCCATCATCTCGGGGAATGCCTTTGACGTTGGCGAACTTGAATTAAGAATAAAAGATCTGGAGGTATTGTCGGCGCGAAATGATTTCTGGGACAATCCGGAAAATGCACGAAATGTTCTTCAACAGCAGACAAGGTTATCTGAATCGTATAATCATTGGAAAAAGTATAGTAAACAAATAGCTGATGCGGAAAATTTGTGGCTTCTGGCCTCGGAAGAAGACGACGAGCAGGTAATCAGTGACCTTGCCCGTGAGCTTGCCGAGCTCTCCTCGGAAGTGAAGCATGATGAAATGAAGATGATGCTCTCCGAGGAGCAAGATCAGATGAATGCCATTGTGACCATCAATGCCGGTGCGGGAGGTACGGAGGCACAGGACTGGGTGGAAATACTCCTGCGCATGTATCTGCGCTGGGCCGAAAAACGAAATTTTAAGACATCCATTATTGATTTTCTAGCGGGTGATGAGGCAGGCGTCAAGAATGTCACCTTAACCCTGGAAGGCGACCACGCTTATGGCTATGCCAAGGCGGAAAGCGGCATTCATCGTCTGGTAAGGATTTCCCCATTCGACGCAGGGGGCAGGCGTCACACTTCTTTTGCTTCAGTCTTTGTCTATCCGGAAGTTGATGATGATATCAAGATTGAAATCAATGAGGACGACTTGCGGATAGACACTTACCGTGCCGGTGGGAAAGGCGGACAGCACGTCAACAAAACCGATTCCGCGGTGCGCATCACTCACTTACCGACGGGTATTGTAGTACAGTGCCAGAACGAAAGGTCGCAGCACAAAAACAAAGCGATGGCGATGAAATATTTAAAATCACGTCTGTACGAGAAAGAGCTTCGGGAGAAGAATGAAAAACAGGATGAGGAAAATAAGCAAAAAAAAGACATTGCCTGGGGGAGTCAGATCCGGTCTTATATCCTTCACCCCTATAAAATGGTGAAGGATCACCGGACCAATCTGGAAACAGGCAATGCCCAAAAAGTTCTCGACGGCGACATAGATGAATTTATTCATGCCTATCTGATGAGCAGCGGCCACGCATAAGAATATGCCAAGCACTCTATACGGGTCGGGTAAATTTGTGTTTTGCGAAATAGGGGATTTGTGTTATAAAAATGAGCAAGTGAAAACAGTATAATCAAAAAAAACACGCACGCCACAGCGTGCGTTATCTTATTGATGGGAAAATGATTTTTTGAGTTGATCTTGAGGGAGTTGAAAATGTATTTTAAAATGCCATTTCGAACGATAGTAAAATGTTTCTTTGTTTTGTTCATTATAACCGGCTGTGCAAGTAATGAAGCAGTCGTGATTGACTCACCGAAGGTGGCTCCACCCTCTGTAACAGAAATAAAGAAGGAACAACCCGAAAAGGAAGTCATAATTGTCGAGGAACATTCACCAAAAGAAGAAACCCTCCAGGCGGCGGATGCCGCTGAAAAACAGGACAGCCCGGCACAAGCCCCCGGAGAAACGGAAGATGATTGCCAGGATCTGACGGAAAAGGCGCTGACCATGATTGAGGAGGCAGATGATTCCTGGAAAAAAGGTGACATTGAAGGTGCGATTGAAACCCTGGATTCCGCCTACAGGCTGGTCCTGGAGGCCAACGGAGAGGCGGAATCAGCGCGGCAAAAGGATGACCTGCGCCTGCTTATCGCCCGGCGCCTCCTGGCAATCTATTCTTCTTCGCAAACGATCAGGGCAAACGGAACGGCAAGTGAAATTCCACATCTGCTAAACGAGGACGTACAGAAGGAAATCCAATCTTTTAAAGGACCTGAGCGGGATTTTTTCATCTCCTCGTATCAGCGCTCCTGGCTTTACAGGGAACTGATCATCGCAGAGCTGAACAAAGCGGGCCTGCCGGAGGAGTTATTCTGGCTGCCGCTGGTGGAAAGCGGTTTTAAAGTAGGTGCATTATCACGTGCGAGGGCTCTGGGGCTTTGGCAGTTTATACCTTCCACCGGTTATAAATTCGGGTTGTCACGAGATGAATGGGTTGACGAGAGGATGGACATTTTAAAATCAACCCAGGCTGCCATCTCCTACTTAAAGGAACTCCACGCCATGTTCGGTGATTGGCTCACGGTGCTTGCTGCATATAACTGCGGAGAAGGCAGGGTCTTGCGCGTCATTGCCAGACAGCATATCAACCATTTCGACCGTTTCTGGGATCTGTATTATCAGCTGCCCAATGAAACGGCACGCTATGTTCCGCGTTTTCTTGCCACACTGCATATTATTAAAGATCCGGCCAAATATGGTTTTGATCTGACAGGGGCTCTTCAATCACCCCTTCGTTATGAAACGGTTAATGTAAATAAAGTGATGAAACTATCCGATATTTCCTCAAGGATGGAAACACCGGAAGAAACAATAAATATACTGAATGCAGAGTTGAGGCATAAAACCACACCAGACAGGGAATATGCCATGCGTATCCCCCAGGGAACGCTCGAAAAATTCAATCAGATTTATGAAGACATTCCGCAAAGTGCCAAACCGGTTGTCCGTTACGCGCATACTGTTGGCCGCTACGCGCAAGGAACTTTCATCTCTTATCGCGTCCGTTCCGGAGACACTGTGTCATCGATTGCCAAAAAATACTCGGTGTCGGTGAGAGACATCAACATCGCCAACAGACTGGGCAAGAATAACACTATACGCGCGGGTCGGGTACTGCGCATACCAACGCGCGGCAGGGCAGTTGCCCAAAAACAACAAGTTACCATGACCGCCTCTGTAACACAGTCATCTTGCTGTACCAATGGGGGAGCGACCGGAATATACCGGGTGCGCTCCGGTGATACCCTATGGGGGATCTCAAAACGTTTTAACGTTCCTATGGCCACATTAAGAGAAATTAATAATTTAAAGTCCGATGTTGTGCAAGCAGGGGTTGAGCTGAGAATACCTTGCCTGGAAACGGGTAAAAACTCCCGGGACGCAAAAGGCAATGGATAGACCGATACCTTCTCTTACACATCGTTTCAGCTCATAAGCGTGTATCGGTTATACATTTTCAGGCGCTGCATGTGAGCAGGTGGAAAAGTTCTTTTTCTTTTTGCTTCATCCTGGCAACATTGGCTCGCGAGGTGTTTTCATGGTTGTAACCGATAAGATGCAAAAAGCCGTGAACGAGCAGAAAGATAATTTCTTCTTCAAATGTTAACCCCCCTTTAACTGCGTCCCGGGCGGCCGTCTCAGCCGAGATGACAATGTCGCCCAAGACGTCGGCATTGACACCGCCGTACTCCCCTTCCTGCAGAGAAAAAGAAATTACATTGGTTGGTTTGTCGCGCTTCAGGTACTCTCTGTTGAGGGTCTGAATGGTTGTGTCATCGACAATGGAGATGCTGATTTCCCTGCCGGAACAGTTAGTCGCCTTCATCAGGCGTATCATGGACGAGCGGATTTTTCGCCGGTTGATTTTAATTGACTTCTGCTGATTTGCGATGAGAATTTTCATTTTGTTCTTTTTTGCCGTTAGTCTCTTTTGTTGCAGCTTCCGGGTATTCAATACGATAGTGAAAGATACCGGTCAGAATACGTGTAAAAGTTTCGGCGATGGTATTTAGATTCTTCAATGTCAATTCGCAGTCGTCGAGCTGTCCATCCATATAGACACGTTCGATACGTTCACGGACCAGAGATTTGATTCTCGCGGGTGTGGGATTGGTCAGTGTGCGGGATGAGGCTTCAATGATGTCACCGAGCATAACAAGACCGGCCTCTTTGGTTTGCGGCTTCGGGCCCGGATAACGAAAATCATTTTCAGTCAGCGAGCGTATCGACTCATCCTTGTCTTTTTTGGCCTTATCATAAAAATAGCTCACCAGGCTGGTTCCGTGATGTTCACGGATAATGTTGATGATGGGCCGGCCGAGCTTTACTTTGGCTGCCAATTCACACCCCTCTTTGACATGAGAAATAATCACCAGCGAGCTCATCTTTGGCGAGAGTTTGTCGTGCCGGTTTTCATAGCCCAGCTGGTTTTCGATGTAGTATTGAGGCTTGGCCAGTTTACCTATGTCGTGGTAGTAGGCGCTGACCTTCGCCAGGAGCGCATTTGCACCGATGGCTTCTGCAGCGGACTCCACTAGCGAAGCCACGACGATACTGTGATGATACGTTCCGGGAGCTTCAATGATCATCCGCTGAAACAACGGTTGATTCAGATTGGCCAATTCCAGCAATTTGATGTCCGTGATAAAGCCGAAAATACTTTCAAAAACAGGAGTGATCCCGGCAACCAGTACTCCGGTGACAACGCCCCCTAGAAGTCCCATGACCAATCTTATGAGAAGATCATCAAGGAGCTGGCCAGTCAGGAGATTAAGGGAGATGATAATCCCCATATTGACCACACTCAGAAACAGCCCGACTTTCAAAAACATGGAGCGCTGATGACTTTTAACTATGTGATATGAAGCAGCTACGGACCCGAGAAAACCAAAAAGAGGGTAGATGATATTTTCATCAAAAAGAAGGTTGTTGAGGAAGGCGATGAAAATGCTCATGACCATGGCGAGGTTGCGGTTGATGAGCACCGCGATGATCATGGCTCCGCAGGCAAACGGAACTGCAAAATAACAGGCGTCCGTCGGAATAAAGGGGAAGGCGCGGTTGACGGCAACCGAAATGAACATGCCGGCTTTAATTAAAAATATCTGCAAAAGAGCAACAATGGCGAAAACAAAAAAATCAACGTTGGAGCGGGGCCGGGTCTTCAACCAATTGCGTGTCCGCCAGAAATAAAGAAGCAGGGTCAAAAACATGGTCGTCAGGAAAATCCCGGCGGTGACCATCAGGGCGGACATTTTATTTTCCGTTGCCGTTTTATGGAAAGCGTTAAGCTTGGCCAGCTCCGGATAACCGATTTTCTCTCCTTCCCGGACGATCATTTCGTTTTTTTGCACCTGGAAGTAAACGGGTTTGACTTCTTCTGCGGCAGATATTTTTCTTTTATCTGTTTCATCGACATTAAGTGTCAGGTTGGGTTCGATAAGTTTTTTCAGCACAGAGAAGGCAAATTTCCTGGTCTCGGGAGATTCGGTTTTTAAAAACAAACCGATTTTTTTCTCCAAAAGCCGGTCAACATCCCTGCCTTTGAGTTGAAAGATGGAGGAGACGTCTTTCAGGTTTTCTTCCGAGCGGGTAATCCCGTTAATAATGGTGATTCCTTTTTGACGTTCATTGCCCTGAAAACTGCCCCGTGTGATGAGTTGATCCTCGTAAAAGGAAAAAAGCACCCGGGAAAGCTTTTCCGGCAGGTCTTTTTTGGGATAGCCTGTGGTCAGGAAAGACGCTTCCTGCGGTGAAAATCTGATACCGAGCGACTTCTCCAGAGAGGCGACCCCGGTCTCTGTTGGACGGTCGGAGAAAAATTCAGAAAATGATTCGTTTAGTTTCGTACTGATGGTTATGGGCATTTCCGCATCTAAATCATATACTATACGTACTTCCGCCACTGCCTCTGTTCTTTTTTGTTGAGTGGAGTTTGCGTCTTCGACCAGAAAATCGCGATCAGCTTTTATGTTTTCTGTGGCTATCATGCCGTGGCGGTATTCAGGAGAGGTATTGTAAATACGTGGCGCCAAAATGAAGGTCAGTCCCAGACAAAGAAAGATTGCAATCACCCAGCGCTGAAAGGTTATATTGCCCAGAAAACTGAAGAAACTGCTCAGGTTTTCGTTCAGTTTATTTAAGGATGGTGAAAGTCTGTCCTTTATGTTTTGAAAAGTACTCATTTCTTTTTTTCAGTTTTATTTTCCATGTCCCAGACAGCATAGGCACTTATAATATCGGCAACCAGGGGATGGCGGACCACGTCCAGTTGAGAGAAATTTACAATTCTGATCGAACTGATTTTTTTCAGGATATTGCGCGCCTGCACCAGACCTGACGTTTTATCCGTTGGGAGGTCGATTTGGGTGATGTCTCCTGTGATCACTGCCTTGGAATTAAATCCCAGGCGGGTCAGAAACATTTTCATCTGCTCCGGCGTGGTGTTCTGGGCCTCGTCCAGTATTATAAAGGAATCATTGAGCGTCCGGCCGCGCATGAAAGCCAGGGGCGCCACTTCTATGAGTCCCTTGTTGATGAGCGATGAGGCTTTTTCCATATCAACCATGTCGTAGAGTGCATCATAGAGCGGACGCAGATACGGGTTTACTTTTTCGGCCAGATCTCCGGGCAGGAACCCCAGGCGCTCGCCCGCTTCCACGGCCGGCCGGGTCAGTATGATACGCTGTATTTTTTTGTCCAGAAGTGCCGACACAGCCATGGCCATGGCCAGATAAGTTTTGCCGGTTCCGGCGGGCCCGATAGCGAATACCATGTCGGCATGCCTCATGGCATCAATATAGTGGCGCTGCACGATGCTTTTGGGAGTAATCACCCTTTTTTTTGACGAGATGAAAACCGTATCCATGAATATCTTGGCCAGATCATAGCTGATGTCCTCGCTGAGAATTCTGTGCGCATATTCGATGTCGGAGATGTGCATCTGCCATCCCTTTTCCATGATCGAGTATAGCTGGCCAAGAAGGCGCAGAGTCCTGGAAACTGATGCCTCCTCGCCGGTTACGGTAAGGTGGTTCCCCCAGGGTTTAATCCGGACCGGTTCCAATTTTTCAATCAGCTTGATATTTCTGTCGTGTTCACCGCACAGATATTTCAACAGATTCTGATCGGCGAACGACAGTTTTTCAGAGAAAGAATTTTGTACGGGTTTATTCAAAAAATCTGCCTCGAATTGTTAATATCCCCGAACCTGCAGGGCCGGAGAATCGCCCCAAAAAACAGGTAAGGCCTTATGCCGGCAAACAAGTGGTTTTTCTATCACCGGAAAATAGCAATTGCAATATCAATTATCCGAATAAAAACAGGTGTGCGAAGACTTTGGCATTCCCCAGCATGTTGTCAATCAGGCAGTTTTCATCCGGCTGGTGGGCGTTCATGTCTGTTTTGGACCACACAGCGGTCGGATAACCTTTCTTGCGCAGACAGGCCGCTACCGTGCCGGCCCCCACGCCGCCGGCAAATGCCTTGAGGCCATAAACCTTTTCAATTGCGCGCTCCAGAGCGATAACCACAGGGGCATCCGGGGAGGTGGGAGGGGCAGGTTCAACATACTGATGGTGTGAGATTTCAATCTTGACGGAAAATTGGTTTTCCACGTCCTTTGTTATTTCTTCGATTACAGCCATCACTTCGGTCAGTGTGTAGCGGGGGAGGATCCGGCAATCCATGTAAAATATGTCTTCACCCGGGATGGTGTTGATATTGCCGACATTCGCCTCTTTTTTGGTCGGTTCGAACGTACTTTGCGGTGGATCAAAAAGCGGGTCGGAAGCATTGAAAATTTCACGAAGCTTCGCAAGTCTGGTCACCAGATGAGAAGCGGCAAAAAAAGCGTTTACGCCCAGTTGCGGTTTGCTGCCGTGACATTGTTTTCCGGTTGTTTTAAAGCCCAGCCACAGAATTCCTTTTTCCGCGATTTCAATCAAAGAGCCTTCAGGATTTCCCGAATCCGGAACGACAATCAAATCATTTTGATCGAATATCTTTTCGGGAAGTTCCAGCATATGGTAAAGGCCTTTTTCGCTCGATGTTTCCTCATCCGCCACAAACAAAAGATTTACGGGATGCGCCGGGACAATACCTTCGTCCATGAATGCCTGGAGAGCAAAAATAGATGCCACCATATCCTGCTGGTTGTCTTCCGTGCCGCGTCCGTAAACACGGTTGTTTTTTACATATCCCTGATAGGGATCGGCACTCCAGAGGCTTATCTCGCCCGGCGGCACGATATCAAGATGGGTAATGATCCAGATGTGCCTGGAGTTGTCTTTCCCCGGCAGGCTGGTCATAAAATTCGGTCTCAAACCCCCTGTGACGGACTCATCAGGTGCATCAAAATGTCTGAAACCTGAAAAACCCGTCTTCTCCAGAAGATTTTTCAATTTCCGTGCTTTGGGCATTTCTCCGTCGCCGCCATTGGCCGGCCCGACAGCAGGAATCGCCGTCAGTTGTGTCTGCATCTCGATCATGGCGTCGCGGTATGTATCTATTCGTTTTTCAATTTTTTCGTACAGGTCGCTCATCAATTTTCATCCTTCGACAATGGCTCGACAAAAACAGGTTTTTCCCAGCCGTCAGGCAGTGCGCCGAATTTTCCCGTATCACCGAGAATCAGTGTCAGTCTTTTGTCTTTGTCCAAGTACTTTCGGGCAACACGCTTTATATCAGCCAGTGTCACTTTTTGAATATTTTTACGGTAGCTCAAAAGATAATCGGCAGGCATTTTTTCAAACTCGATGGCCATCTGTCTTGTGGCGATCCCGTGAGGGGTTTCAAATGAAAAGATAAAGGCATTGAGAATGGAGTCTTTCGCCCATTGGAGCTCATCGTGAGTGATCAAACCAGATGCCGCATCGTGCAGAATCTCGTTTATCAAAGTGGCGGCATGAAAAGTCGAGGCTGTTTTGGTGAAGGCGTAGGTACCGAAGATTCCATGGGTGGACAAGGCCCTGTAAAAGCTGCCGGCGCTGTAGGCAAGCCCTTCGTTGTTGCGCACCGCGGAGAAGATATGAGATGGAAAACCACCGCTGCCGATGACGAAGTCTAAAATGGAAAAAGCGTAAAAATCCGGGTCATTGTGAGGGGGAGCAGGTTCACCGCTGACAAATGTGGCTTGAGTGAGAGGTTTATTAATAAAATACAGCCCGGTGGCCTCCTTCACAGGCGGCGGTACGGGGGCGACGGGCGCGCGTGTGGTTTTGCCGCGGACGAAATACTTTTTAATTGCGTTCGTCGCTTCTTCGCGGGTAAGGTCGCCGGAGACAGCCACGATCATGTTGGCAGGGAAATAGTATTCACTATGAAAGGCGCATAAGTCCGCACGTAAGATATTCTTTACGGAAATGGGCGTGGCGTAACGGCCGCGCGGATCATCGGGATAGAGAAGGCGGTTAAATTCGCGGAAGGCCAGGCGTTGCGGATTGTCCCCGATACGTCTTAACCCTTCGAGCTTCTGTGAAAGGGCCAGTTGAACTTTTTTCTCTTCAAATGCGGGGTTGAACATCATATTCGACAGCAAAGACAGGCACTCATCCATATCTGACTTGAGAAAGGAAAAATAAACAGAGGCTCTGTCTGAAGAGGCGGAAAATGAGGGAGAGACAGCCAGATAATCGAGTCGTCGGTCCAGGTCGTCACTGGCGATGTCCGCCGTCCCGCCTGTTCTCAACAAATACGCGGTGAGTTCAGCCAGCCCCTCCTTGCCCGGTGGGTCATATACTGAACCGGCTCTCATGATGATCGAGATGGAAACCAAGGGCAGTTCGGAATCAGGCATGTAAAACATGACAATACCGTCGGGCAACGCGATTCTTTCCGCCTGTTGCAAGTTAAATTCTAAAGGGGGATATTTGATTTTGTCGGGAGAAAGAAGATCGCCCCGTGTGTACGCAGTCACGGGAGACAGCGTACAGATGAAAATAACGAGCAGGGATAAAAACAGCGAATGAAGAGTTTTATTTTTCATTTTCAATCATTTCTTTTTGTGGCTGTTTCGATTCTTTCTTCAATACGGCTACGGTACGGTTTTTCTCAGTCAGATATTTCATGGCTGCCTGTTGAATGTCTGCGGCGCTCACCTTATCGATTTGTTGCGTATAGCTGGAAAAGTAACGGTAATCACCCATGAGCAGTTCATGGTAGGAGAGTGTGGAAGCCAGACTGGAATTGGAGTTGAGCCCTTTTATGAAATCCATTTTTATCTGTTTTTTAGCCTTCGATAACTCCATGTCCGGAATTTGTTCTGTTTTCAACTTTTCTATTTCCTCATCCAGCGCCGCAAGAACCTCATCGCAGCTGTGTGGATGGCGCGGATCGGCGGAAATCGCAAACAGGTTCGGGTAGCGTGACGCCGGCAGCCCGTTGTATGCGGAAACCGAATCGGCAACCTGTCTGGAGAGAACCAGCTCGGAATACAGGCGGCTGGTGCGGCCTTTTGTCAGTATCGTTTCCATAACATCAAAGACGTAATCATCGAAGGCCGGAGGTGCAGGTTTATGATAGCCGACAATGAGTGATGGGTTGGCGTCAAATTCCACTTCGATTTTTCTTTGTTCCTTTTGTGCAGGCTCGGCGGGAATTTCCGTGGTTGTTTCTTTAAGTGCCGGTAGTTTCCCAAAGTAGCGGTTGATAAGTTTAAGAGTTGCCCGGCTATCGATATCACCGACTGCGGCGATAACTATATTTTTCGGGTTCAGATACTTTTGATGGATGCGCCGAAGCGCGTCCTGATTCATATAGGTCAGGTCTTCGGTGGTACCTAAAATAGGCATCCCATAAGGATGAACCTTATAGGCCTCGCTCATGAAAGCCTCATAAAGCTTCCCTTTCGGGCTGGTCTGGGTCCTTTGTCTTTTTTCTTCCATAACCACATCGCGTTCGGTGTAGAACTCACGAAAAACCGGATTCATCAGGCGGTCGGACTCGATGCGTGCCCATAGCTCAATCTTGTTGGAAGGCAGATCGACATAATAGCTCGTGATGTCCTGTCCGGTGGCCGCGTTCATCCCGGATGCACCATTTTGGGTATAAAGGCGATCTATTTCGTTTGAGGAATAATAATTACGGTGTTCATCCTGGAGTTTTTTCAGTTCTTCGGCAAGTTTTGCAACTTTATCCGGATCTGCCATATCCCCCTTCATCTTCTCGAGATCAAGTTCCTCCCCGGTCTTTTCAATAAGTGCCAGAATTTTCCGCTCCTTTTGAAAATTCTTCGCCCCGATCGTGGTTGTGCCTTTGAACATCATATGCTCCAGGAAATGGGCGGCTCCGCTCTGCCCCTTTGTCTCGTCCACGGCTCCGACACGGTAACGGATATACAAAGACACGGTCGGGCTGAATTTCCTCTCCAGCAAAAGGACGGTAAGCCCGTTTTCCAGTTTGGCCCTGACAACACGTTTTTCCAGATCAATTGCCTGGGCGGGACTGCACAAGGCAGACAATAAAAGCAGTGTGACCAGCGCGATGAGCTGATTTTTAATCCGCATGATCAACCTCGTTTTGGGACTTTTTCGGAAAGAAACGGAAAAAAGCGTAGAGAATTCCGACCAGGCAAAAAAGGATGATAAAACTGGCGGAAAAGAGCGTCATGACAAACTCCATAGGATTGTTCATACTGAAAGACCCTACAAGGAGATTGACGCCGATTACTAAAAAAAACACGGACAGCAAGAGCACGGCGATAGCTTTAATTATGGTAATCATCCCGATCGGTTATTCCTGATAATTTTGTTTTGAGCTCAGCCTTCAGGTTTTTGTAAGCCTCGTATGTAAAATCATCGTTTTGGCAGCTCAAAAGAGAGTTGTTATGATATAGAGGTTCATGGCGAATGTCAAATGACGAACAGGCCAGTGCCGCATCCCACATTTTTGTTCCGGGAAT
>CAYWRV010000039.1:0-13819 GCA_964460865.1 uncultured Smithella sp.
GCGAGCGAGGCGAAATCTGCGTCAAGGGCGACGCGGTGATGCTCGGTTACCTGAATAAACCAGAGGCTACGGCTGAAGCCATCAAAGACGGCTGGCTGCATACAGGCGACATGGGTCACATGGACGAGATGGGGTATTTGTACATCTCCGGCCGGAAGAAGGAAATGATCAACCGGGGCGGAGAAAACATCTATCCGCGTGAAATCGAGATACCTCTGGAGAAGCATCCGAAGATCGCCGAAGTCGCGGTCATCGGCGCCCCTGATTCACAGCTCGGGGAAAGAGTGCGCGCCTGTATCATTCTCAACGAGGGCTGTACGATGAGCGCAGACGAAGTCAAGGAATATCTGGCGGATAAAATTGCCAAATATAAACTGCCGGAGCTGGTTGAGTTCATGACCGATTTTCCGCGTAACCCGACCGGCAAGATTCTGAAGCAGGAGCTCAAAAAGAAATTCTGATGAGGGCCGGTGGTAGCCCCGTTATCAGCGAGGACCACCGGAAATAAGTTAAAGTGATTCTTATTCCAAGGAGGCTCTAAAATGTATGAGAAAAAACCATGGCTGAAATTTTACGGTGACGTGCCTGCATCTCTTAACTACCCCCGGATGACTATGTATGAGGCTCTCATGCAATCCGTGGGACGAAACCCGGACACCATCGCCTACGATTATCTGGACTATCAGTCCTCCTACGCAACATTTGCCGCGGATATCGACCGGTGTGCCCGGGCGCTGGCCGCCCTCGGCCTCAAGCCGGGCGCGACGATGACCATCGCTTTACCGACAACTCCGCAGGGGATCATCGCTTTTTACGCAGTAAATAAAATCGGTGCGGTCGCCAGCATGATCCATCCCCTTTCCACGGCTAAAGAGATCGCCTTTTATCTGAACATCAGCAAAAGCCGCATGGCACTGATTATGGAAGAACATCTCGATAAGTTCCGACAGGCGGCAAAAGAGGCGACGCTTGAGACAATCATCACCACCGGCTTGAATGATACGCTAGATGAGGCAGACGGGAAGCCTCTCCCGCCACCCCACACAGATCAGTCTGTTCATCATTGGCGAAACATCATGGCCGAAAACTATCCGCCCGTTGCTCCCTCCACCATGGGGCCGGACGATCTGGCCGTAATTCTCTACAGCGGGGGCACGACGGGGAGGCCCAAAGGTATTATGCTGTCCAACTACAATTTCATCACTGAAGGACTGATGACCGCCGCCTTCCGCTCCTTAACACACCAGGACCGGCATATGGTGATGGTGGCCAGTCTGCCCATTTTCCACGGCTTCGGCCTGGGCATCTGTTGCAATGCCATGTTCATGAGCGGCGCCACAAGCATTCTGGTTCCCGTTTTCACTCCGGATATTCTCGCGGAGATCATCTTGAAAAAAAAACCAACCACCATTTCCGGCGTTCCCACCCTGTATGACGCTTTGAGCCGCAGCCCCATTCTCGAAGATGCAGACTTGAGCTGCCTCTTGAGCGCGTCGGTCGGGGCCGACACTCTGCCGCGCACCGTCAAGGAACGATTCGAAGATGTCGTCCGCCGCCGCGGCGGCAGTGTTCAACTCGTGGAAGGCTACGGCCTCACCGAGGCAGTGACCGGCATCATGACCACCCCCGCCGATTCGTACCGCGAAGGCAGTGTAGGCATCCCCTGTCCGGACATGGAAGCAAAAATCGTCGCTCCCGGGACCCAGGACACGGTGCCGGTAGGCGAGGAAGGAGAGCTGTGTCTCAGCGGTCCGGCCGTGATGCTGGGCTATCTGGAAGCGCCGGAGGAAACGGCGCAAACCCTGCAGAGGCATGCCGATGGCAAGATCTGGCTGCACACTGGTGACATTTTCTCCATGAGTGAGGAGGGTTTTTTCTATTTCAAACTGCGCCTCAAGCGAATGATAAAATCATCCGGCATGAATGTTTACCCGGCACAGGTGGAGGCGGTCCTCTACCGCCACCCGGCTGTGCGCGACGCGTGCGTGATCGGCGTGCCGGATGAGGCACAGGTCGAGCGGGTCAAGGCTTTCGTCGTCTTAAAAGACCAGACGCAAAAAAGCCCCGCGATGGCCGATGAGCTCATCAGCCACTGCCGCGAGCATCTGATCAAGTGGTCATGTCCTCGCGAGGTGGAGTTCCGCGACAGCCTGCCACTGACACGTGTGGGGAAAATTGCCTTCACAGTCCTGGAACAGGAAGAAATAGAAAAATTGAAAGCAGAGGGTAAATTCGCGGGCAGGAGCTGAAGCCGCCTGGAGTGCAATCATACCGGTATCGGGTCGTGCAGGGCCGGGCGGCTCGGCACGACCCGATACGCCGCAGTCGCTAAATCACAGTATCGGCCGGATGCCGCTCAAGGCGGTGACCGATTTTTCCGGTATCAGAAGAAAGCGTTCGCTGATGGCGACACCGATTTGGTCCATCCTGAGCGCATCATAGATGAGTTTTTGATTTTCCAGCGCAAAGTCGCCGTAGCCGGCGGAAAAGCGCCGTTCAAGCATCGTCTTCCCCTCGCGGCGAATCTGTCGGTTGATAAAGCCTGTGATCCAGTCGAGCGCCGCATCCGCCATTTCGCTGGCGGTCGCATCATAGACGACCGCCGCGGTCATCTCCTGGCGATTGGTTTTCTCACGGATCGCCTCCATGATGGCATTTCCTGCGGTCGCCCCCATGAGTATCGCCTCGCGGCTTGTACCCAGGAAGGTCGCGAGTTTTGCCGAGCTGAATGACAGGCCTCCCTCCAGGATGATGGTTTGTCCGTCGTTACCGGAAACGGCAAGGCGAAGATAAAGCCCTTTAAGTGCAATCAGTGAGCTGGCCTCTTCAATATGGCGGTCCGTTTCCTTTCGTGCGGCATCGCTTATCTGCGTGGCTTTTTTTCTGAAACCCAGGCGCTGGTAAATGGCGCCCATCGGCGGGGCGATGATGATCCTATCCAAAATTTTTACTGATTCGTACATGACGGCTCCGCGAAAAAGCCCTGATGAGTATCGCCGGCTGCGTCATCTGGTAAATGCGCCTCTGGCGGCGCCTCGCCGCATATTCGGCCGAAGCTGACACATGACCATCCGGCTGTTGCCTCCCTCAGGCAACCACTCCGTCCATGAGCGCGGGGATTACAGACTGAAGAGGCCCGGACAAAACCGCTCCTTATCGTCTTTGATATTATGCCTGAATGTTATTGTAGCGCCTCTTCCAGCGTTCCAGCTTTTTGAAGGCATCTTCTACAACGGCAAGCATGAAGTCCATATCGAGAGGTTTTTCGAAGTAGTCGTCAAAACCCGCCTCACGACACTCCTCAATTTCAAAAAGAGGGGCCCAGCCGGTGATTGCGAAAATGATCGACACTGGCTTTGTTACGCGAATCTGACGACAAAGATCAATGCCGTTCATGCCGAAGAGCTTCAAATCCAGAAAGATGACATCAATATTGTCTTGTTTGAGAATATCCAGCGCCCGGTTGCCGTCCTCGGCGGCAATGACTTCATAACCCTCTTTGCCGAAGACATCGGAGAATAGTTCCCGGGCCGAGGCCTCGTCGTCAACAATCAGTATTTTCCCTTTCAAAGCCGCAAACTCCTGTTCATGTTAACGGTTCAGGGCAGAAGCTTCCGGATGAGCGCCTCCCCCATTTCTTTTGTGCCTACAGTCCGCCCTCCCGCCGTTTGGATGTCGGAAGTCCTCAACCCCTCCTGCAATACTCCTGTCACCGCTCTTTCCACGGCAAGCGCCGCATCCGGTGCTCCCAGGGAGTGGCGCAGCATCATGGCCACAGACAAAATCATGGCCAGCGGGTTGGCGATACCTTTCCCGGCAATGTCCGGGGCGGATCCGTGAATCGGCTCGTACAGGGCACGGTCCCGGCCCAGGCTGGCCGACGGGAGCATGCCGATGGAGCCGGTGATCATGGCCGCCTCGTCGCTTAATATGTCGCCGAAGAGATTCGTAGTCACGATCACGTCAAATTGCGACGGGTTGCGGACAAGCTGCATCGCACAGTTGTCCACATACATGTGACCGAGCTCCACATCGGGATAATCCCTGCCAGCCTCGGTGACCACGTCGCGCCACAGCTCTGTCGTCTCCAGCACATTGGCCTTGTCCACCGACATGAGCTTTTTTCTCCGCGCACGCGCCAGCTCGAATGCCCTCACGGCTATCCGGTGAACTTCCCCCTCGGTGTAAACCATCGTGTTGACACCGGTGCGGCGGTTTTGCTCATCCCGCGTCACACCGCGGGGACGGCCGAAATATACATCGCCGGTCAGCTCCCGCACGATCATGATGTCAACGCCTTTGACCACTTCCTTTTTCAGCGGTGATGCATCAATCAATTCGTCAAAGACCACCACCGGCCGTAAATTAGCGAAAAGCCCCAGTTTTTCCCTTAGTCCCAAAAGGGCGCGCTCCGGTCGGACACTGTAGTCCAGCCCTTCCCATTTCGGGCCGCCGACCGCCCCCAGAAGCACCGCGTCACTGGCCAGTGCCAGCTTGAGGCTTTCCTCCGGCAGGGGGGTGCCGAAGGCATCGTAGGCGCTGCCGCCGATGAGCCCCTGCTCCCACTTAACATCAATATGGAAGTTATCGGCGATAACATCCAAAACCTTTAGGGCTTCGTTCATAATTTCCGGCCCCACTCCGTCTCCGGGAAAAACGGCAATCTGAAACTGTTTGTTGGTCATCTTATTCTCATTTCCGCGTCAGGTGCTTCATCAGGCCGCCGTCGGCGATAAGTTTTTCCATAAACGGAGGAATCGGGCTGATGGCGAAAGTCCTATCCGACCCCGATACGGTGATCAGGCCCTTGGCGCCGTCGATTTCAATTTCTCCTCCCTCGCCAACCGCATCCGCCAGTTCCTTCGACTCGAAAATCGGCAGTCCCATATTGAAAGAATTGCGATAAAAAATGCGCGCGAAGCTCTTCGCCACGACACAGGGGACACCCGCCGCCTTGATAGCGATGGGAGCGTGTTCACGCGATGAGCCGCAACCGAAATTTTCCCCTCCGACAATGATGTCGCCGGGCTTCATTTTACTCATAAATGCCGGATCAGCATCCTCCATGCAGTGTTTGGCCAGCTCGGCCGGGTCCGACGTGTTTAAATAGCGAGCCGGTATGATGGCGTCGGTATCGATGTTGTCTCCGAATTTCCAGACTTTCCCTTTAAAGATCATTTTGCATCCTCGTTTCTTATAATTCTTCGGGCGAACCCAGACGGCCCAGCACGGCGGACGCGGCAGCTACGGCGGGGCTTGCCAGATAAACCTCGCTTCGGGGATGCCCCATGCGTCCCACGAAGTTGCGGTTGGTCGTCGCCACCGCCCGTTCGCCATCGGCCAGAATACCAAGATGCCCCCCGAGGCAGGCGCCGCACGACGGCGGGCTGATAATCGCCTGGGCTTCCATGAAGATATCCAGAAGTCCTTCTTCCAGGGCCTGCCTGTATATCAAAGGTGTGGCCGGTACAACTATCAGCCGGACATGAGCCGCAGCTTTGCGGTTTTTGAGTATCCCTGCGGCCACGCGCAGGTCTTCAATGCGGCCATTAGTGCAAGAGCCGATAAGCGACTGATCGATCCTCACCCGACCGACATCACTGATGCCCCTGACATTGGAGGGCAGATGAGGAAAGGCGACCTGCGGCTCGAGTTTTGCCGCGTCGATTTCGATGACATCGGCATAAACCGCGTCCGGGTCGGAGGCGTAGAATTTGTAGGGCCTTTTTGCCCTGGGCTTGACATACTCTGCGGTAATCTCATCCGGTGGAAAAATACCGTTTTTGGCGCCGGCTTCGATGGCCATGTTCGCCATGGACAGGCGATCGGCCATGGGCAGGGCGCTGATTGTTTCACCGGTGAATTCCATCGCCTGATACAGGGCGCCGTCCACGCCGATGCGCCCTATAATATGCAAAATCAGGTCCTTGCCTGAGACCCATTTTTGCCGCTTCCCGAAGACAATAAATTTTATGGATGCAGGCACCTTGAACCACAGCTCGCCTTCGAGCATCGCGGCGGCCAGATCCGTACTGCCCACACCTGTGGCAAAAGCTCCCAGGGCTCCATAGGTGCAGGTGTGGCTGTCCGCGCCGATCACCAGATCTCCGGGCAGGACGATCCCTTTTTCCGGCAAAAGCGCATGTTCAACTCCCACCTGGCCCCCCTCGTAAAAATGCACCACTCCGTGTTCAACCGCAAATTCACGGACTGCTTTGCACTGCTGGGCGGAGCTGATGTCTTTGTTGGGAGTGAAATGATCAAGTACGAGAGCGATCTTTTCACGGTCAAAAACCTTTTTACCGCCGGCGGCACGAAATTCCCGGATGGCGATGGGCGCAGTGATATCATTCCCCAGCGCGATATCGACCCGGGCGTTGATCAGTTGTCCCGGGGCGATATCCTTGAGGTCCGTGTGAGCCATCAAAATTTTTTCGGTTATGGTATATCCCACTTTATGAACTCCTTTATGAGAAGAACTCTTTCCTGAACGGGAAAAAAGACTCGTCCCATTACCCTATTTTTCAGCTTAATTCAACTTTAACCTTCTTAACATTGCTCTTCAAGAACTCCAGACGGTTGAGCGCATTGATATAGGCTTTGGCCGAGGCGACAATAACATCCGGGTGGGCGCCGCGCCCGATTACAGAGTGCCCGTTGTGCTTTAACTGGACCATTGTCTCGCCCTGCGCGTCCGAGCCGCCGGTGATCGCATTGACTGCATATTTCAAAAGCGGATAGTTGGTTTTGGTGATGTTGCGGATCGCCGCGAAGGTGGCATCCACCGGCCCGTTGCCGAAGCCTGTATCACGGATGATCTCCTTGCCGACACGCATCTCCATCGTGGCCGTGGGGATGGCCACATTGCCGCTCACCACGTTCAGGTACTGAAGATCGTATTTATCCTCGCCACGGTAAACCTCCTCGTAAACAATGGCATCCAGGTCCTCATCATAGATGTCCTTTTTAATGTCGGCAAGCGCCTTAACCTTTGCGGCCACCTCGGTGAGCTGCTTTTCCGTGAGCACATGTCCCATTCTTTTCAGATGGTGGGCGATGGCGGCGCGCCCGGAATGTTTACCCAGAACAATATGGGTATCCGAAATGCCGACGGATTTCGGCGTCATGATCTCGTAGGTGATCTTTTCCTTGATCAGCCCGTCCTGATGGATACCGGACTCATGCGCAAAGGCATTGGCGCCGACAATGGCTTTGTTGGGCTGTACGGGGATACCGGTGATCTGTGTGAGCAGGCGCGATGTTTTGTAGATCTGATTGGTCTTGATATTCGTGCGCAGACCGTAAAAGTCCTTGCGGGTAGCCAGCGCCATGACGATTTCTTCCATCGCCGTGTTGCCGGCGCGCTCACCGATACCGTTTATTGTGCACTCAATCTGCCGGGCGCCACTGCGGATCGCCGCCAGTGAATTGGCCACCGCCAGCCCCAGGTCGTTGTGGCAATGGACGGAGATAATTGTATCACCCATATTTTTGACATTGTCGAAAATATAGGCGATGAGGTTACCGAACTCCTCGGGAATTGCATAGCCGACCGTATCCGGAATATTGACGGTCAAAGCACCCGCATCGATAACGGCGGAAATCATTTCCACCAGATAGTCCTTGTCCGAACGGGTGGCGTCCATCGGCGAGAACTCCACATCGGGTGTGTAGGAACTGGCGAGCCTGACTGCCGCGACCGCCTCTTTGAGCACCTGGGCGCGGCTTTTTTTTAGCTGATATTTCAGGTGAATATCAGAGGAAGAAATAAAAGTATGGAGCCGGGGCCGCGCCGCATGCTTGATGGCCTGCCAGGCGCGGTCGATATCGGGTTTGTTGGCGCGGGCCAGGCCTGCGACCTGCGATTTTTTGATGACCCGTGCGATCTGGCGAACCGCGTCAAAGTC
Organism: uncultured Smithella sp.; assembly: GCA_964460865.1. Classification (GTDB taxonomy): domain Bacteria; phylum Desulfobacterota; class Syntrophia; order Syntrophales; family Smithellaceae; genus UBA8904. The sequence goes on from CAYWRV010000039.1 coordinate 7,908, forward strand.
ACCGTCGGAAGCTATCGGAAAACCCGCCTCGATAATATCCACGCCCAGCTTTTCGAGTTGCCTGGCCAGCAGCAGTTTTTCCTCCGTGTTCATGCTGTTGCCCGGTGACTGCTCTCCGTCGCGTAGCGACGTGTCAAAAATGTAGACGTGATTTTTATCCCTTTTCATAAATGGTCTCCTTTCCTACCAAGCGATATTCTAAATTGTTTTTAAAAATAAAAAGGCTGCGGGTTTTTCCGTCCGCAGCCTTTTTCGGTAACTGGTCAGTTGATGAGTTCAGAGGCGACCTGAAAGCGGCGGGCGGGCGGCCATAAGTAACAGGCACAGAAGGGCCAGGCCCAAAAGCAGGGTAAGGAGCGCGCATGCCGATTTTTTTGTAGCCATTGAACTCGTCACTTGTTTCATCCTTTTGGAAGCAATCTCCAAGTATGTCGGGTCATTTAATGCAAAACTTGAATATTGTCAAAAGATTTTTTATCTGCGATGCTGCGTACCGACAGTATGCCAACTACAGCCGGTAAACGTCTCATTGTATGCCGACGCTCAAAAAGACCAAGGTGAGCCTTGCTGCCTTATCAGCCGAAAGATCGGAATAAAAATCCATTATTAACAATACCAGATGATTAAAAAACGGGTATGGGCCTGATCACGCGGCCCATACCCGTTTTGCAAATACATCAATACTAAAGCACTATTCACCCCAGCCGTTTTTGCCTTTGCAACGGTCCAATTTTTGGTCCATCCAGGGGAGGGCCTTGTCCGCAGGAACAAGAGCTGTCGGACCGTAAGAAGAGATACCTTTGTACCAATAGTAAGGTGGTATATTAAAAGATACTTTCTGTTCCGCCGGCGGTACGAATTCAGCGATGCCCAGATCCGCGATAAGCTTGTGGTCACACGCCCTCATCTTAACTATTTTGCCATTAACAAAACGGAAAGTGTCACCTTCCCATACGGAGATAATTTTTTCCGGATCTGTGCTTTTTGCTCTTTCGACGACATTCATCATCCAGTAGGTCACACTGGTCCACATGGCCCAGTTGCCGCCATAAATTTCGTATAAGGTTCTGTTGTACGGAGCTGTCCATTTGTTTTGCCAAAGGTCGTGCCATATTTTATACATTTTGGCATAACCAGGCTCCTTGAACTGTGGGTTTTCCACCCAAAAGGCGTTGAGGTTTTGCAATCCCTTCGTGCCTTCTATACCAATTTCGTGTAAAAAATCAGGCGCATCCATATAGACATTAGCAAAAGGAAGCATAATTCCCGCTTGCCTCGCTTGTTTCAAGAGATTTGCCGCATCGGGGTACCAATCGCTTGTAAAGACGACTTCGGCACCGGAGGCTTTGATCTTCTCCAGATAAGGGGCAAAATCTGTGAGAAACAGCTTGTGGTAATCCTCTCCTACCAGCTGAGCTTCGGGATAATGCTCTTTTAGTCCTGCCTTGAATCCTGCGGCAAGCTCGCGACCAAAGGAATAGTCCTGACACAGAATATAAAACTTTTTTTCTTTTTTGCGCATCTGGCCATAATAGTAAGCAAAAGCGCGACCTACATGTTCCGTCGAATAAGCTGCATGGAAAGAATAGCGGTTGAAATTGTTTGCGTCTTGAAGATCATCTGAAAGACAGGTAAAATTGAAGGCAATAATTTTGTATCTGTTGGCTGCTTCGTTTATGACTTTCATCATGTGGCTGCCATCAGTACCCATGAAGATATGAACCTTTTCCTGCAGCGCCATACGTTCGCAGATTTTGCGGCAGACGTCCAGTTTTGACTGATGGTCCGCCTTGATAACCTGAATTAATTTTTTCTTGCCGTCCACCCAGATACCGCCTCTTTTGTTGTAGTCATGCGCCACCCACTGGGCTACATTCCAGTAAAACTCACCATTGGCCGCTCCGGGACCGGAAAAAGAGGCAACGAGGGCGATTTTAATAGTGTCGCCGGTGGGGCTGACGATAGTCGCCGGATTGTAGTCCGACATATCCCCCATTTTGTTTACATCAAAAGATGCATTGGGTGTGGGAAACTTCTCAGCCACAGTGCCGGGGGCAGCCTTTTCCGCGGCAATTGTGGATGCCGGGACAAAAAAGGTAAAACAAAGAAGAGAAAACACACACATCAAAAAAACCACTCTTTTACCTGCTACTTTTTTCATCTGAAACCTCCTCCTATTTGTTGGATTTCTTTTGAATCTCCTGCGCCCGTAATTCTCTGCGCACCTTGCCTAGCTGAAATTTTTAGCAATAAACATCAGTATAAGCAAGGGCAATAAGTCGCAGCAGCATTTCAGTAGGCATGCGCCGGATTGACCGACGCAGGCCTACCAATTTCATTCATCAATGTTCATGCGTTACTCACCCCATTCGTTTTTACCTTTGCAACGGTCCAGCTTCGGATCCATTAAAGGTAAAACCTTCTCTGCAGGTATTTCCCAGGACGGTCCGGTGTATGAGCAACCCTTAAACCAGTAATATGGTGGAATATTCATGGAGACCTTCTGCTCCTCAGGCGGTACATACTCGGCAACCCGGAAGCCCTGGATGGCTTTATGATCGCAGATCCTCATCTTGTTGAGGCGTCCGTTGACGAACTGGTAGGTGTCTCCCTCCCAAATTGAGATAATTTTTTCCGGATCAGTGCTCTGGGCTCTTTCTATGACACTTAGGAGCCAGTATATTTGCTGGGTCCAATAGAGAATTGTCCCCCCTGCCCCTCCATGTTCATAAAGAGGTGTTTTGTAAGGAGGAGAATTCCATTTCTTCCACTGATCATTCCATGCTTTGTAGTATTTAATAAAACCAGGATCTTTAAACGCCGGGCCTGCCTTTTCAGCATGAGTAATATTAACCAACCCCTTTGTTCCTTCGACACCGATATCGTGAAGCGCATTCGGCTCGTCCACAAAAAGGTTCGCAAAAGGAATCTTGATGTCCATTTGCCGGGCCTGCTTCAGCAGAGTTCCCGCATCGGGCAGCCAATCTCCTGTCCAGACAACCTCAGCGCCTGAAGAAGTAATCTTTGTCAGGTAGGGGGCAAAATCCGTCAGGAAAAGTTTATGATAGTCCTCTCCCACAACTTCCGCCTCGGGGTAGTACTCCTTTAAACCTTTTTTAAACCATTCCCCCATGTCGCGTCCAAAGGAATAATCCTGACAGAGAATATAAAATTTCTTCTCCTTCTTTCTTATCTGGCCATAATAGTAGGCCATGCCGCGGGCTATGGAAGTTGTGGTATCAGAGCTCATGAAGGAATAGCGGCTGAAGTTCGTTGCATCCTGAAGATCATCAGTCAAACAACCGACATTCTGCGTAATAACCTTATGGCGTGCACCAACTTCATTGATTACTTTTTGTATATTGCTCCCGGACGAACCAACGAGAATATCAACTTTTTCCTGCAGGACCATCCGTTCACAGATTTTTTTGGCCTGATCCTGTTTCGACATGGTATCTGCTTTGTAAAGAGCAATCTTTTTCTTTTTGCCGTCAACAAGGATACCACCCCGTTGATTAATATCGTAAGCGGCAAAAGTTGCACAAGCCCAGGCTATCTCGCCAGTCCCTGTCGCCGGTCCGGAGTGAGGCCAAACAATTGCGATTTTGATGACATCCCCTTTAGGATTTTCCCACTTGAGCGGGTCCCAACCGGACATATCACCCATTTTATCAGCCTCAAATTTTGCATTTGGTTTCGCCCATGTTTCCACCGATGCATCCGTTCCGGATTTAGTGGTCGGTTTTTGAGCTTGCGCTATGAGAGGATTAGCAAAGGAAATAATACCGGTTAAGAAGATCGCACATAATATTATTGTGGCAAAACTATTTTTAGATACTCTTTTCATTAGAAGCCCCCTCCCTATGGTTTGAAATATTTGGCAGGAACGTTAACGATGCAATCGTATTGTCTCCTACTAGAACATTTTACCTCTCTCCCGTCACCTCCTTTTTTACTTTTGAAACTATCACATTTCCCTGCTAAAAGACCATACCAAAATCAAGTTAACTTTGAGGCTATTTAGTACTCGTGATACCAGAGCGGGCATGCATCTGATAAAACAGAGCATGCCCGCCAATTTCATCCCCTAATATTCGTACGTTATTCGCCCCAGTCGTTTTTACCCTTACAACGATCGAGCTTTGGATCCATCCAGGACAATACTTTACCTGCCGGAATCATCCAGCCAGGTCCATGAAAAGAACATCCCTTATGCCAGTAATAAGGAGGCATGTTGAAGCATACTTTCTGCTGATCTGGAGCGACATATTCAAAAACATAAAAATCTTGGAGCCCTTTATGATCACAAGGCCTCATCATTATGATTTTACCGTTTGGCTGCCGGTAAGTATCACCTTCCCAGACTTTTATAATCTTTTCTGCATCGGTACTACCTGCCCGTTCAATAACGCTCAGTGTCCAATACGTATAAGACATGAACGCCAATATATTACTGGACAAGTGTTCAAAAAGAATGGTGTTATAGGGTGATTTATCCCATTTCTTCCACTGGGTGTTCCAGGCCTCACACAATTTCCTATAACCGGGATTCGTGACGCGGGGAAACACTTCAGATTGCTCGATATTAATAATCCCCTTTGTTCCCTCAACCCCGATATCTGTGAGTTCAGTGGCATCGCTCATAAAAAGATTGGCCATCGGGATATTAACTCCCATTTGCCTCGCCTGTCTTAGAAGATTCCCTGAATCCGGGGGCCAGTCACCAGAGAAAATAACTTCAGCACCAGATGCTTTGATCTTTTCGATGTAGGGTGCAAAGTCCGTTAGAAAGAGTTTATGATAATCTTCACCGACTATTTTGCTTTCAGGATAGAATTCCTTTAATCCTTTCTTAAAACCCTCTGCCAAAGTGCGACCGAAAGAATAATCTTGACACAAAATATAGAAATTTTTCTCTTTTTTTCTGACCTGCCCGTAAAAATATGCTAGCGCCCGTCCAACCTGCTCGGTACCGACGTGAGGCATGAATGAATAACGCCCAAACTGTGTTGCGTCCATAAGGTCATCGGAAACAGATCCTTCATTTACGGCAATGATTTTATATTTATTTGCAACTTCATTTATGATCTTCATCAAGTGACTACCGGAAGTACCCATAAGAACATGGACTTTTTCTTGTAATACCATCCTTTCACAAACTTTTTTACATATATCCGGTTTGCCCATGTGATCGACTTTGTATAGGTTAACCAGTTTCTTCTTGCCATCAACAAAAATACCTCCGCGTTGATTTATATCGTGTACAGCAAAGAGAATAGGGATATAGTGAATATATCCGTTTATGGCACCAGGGCCTGAAAATTGATTGACGTATGCAATTTTTATCACGTCTCCCTTGGGGCCTTCCCATGTCGCCGGATCGAAATCGGACATATCCCCCATTTTACTGCCATCCCAGGTCGCGTTGGGCTTAGGGAATTTCTCATCCATGCTGCCGGGAACTGGCTTTTCCGATGCGATTGTCGAGCCCGGGATAAAGAAGGTGAAACAAAGGAGAGAAAACACACACATCAATAAAACTAATCTTTTGCTTGCTAATCTTGTCATCTGAAACCTCCTACTGTTTGTTGACTTGCTTGTGAATTTCTTCGGAGCGTAATTCCTTACGCAAAACCTTGCCTACTGACGACTGAGGAAGAGATTCCCTGAACTCCACAAGTTTGGGTACCTTGTAGGGAGCGAGTTTCTCCCTGCAAAAATCAATGATCTCTTTTTCGGTCACAGCTTCTCCCTTTTTCAACACGATGAAAGCCTTCACTGTTTCACCTCTGTAGTCGTCAGGTACCCCTATAGTAATAGCCTCCTGAACTTTCGGATACAGATGTAGCACTTCATCAATTTCACGCGGATAGATGTTGAAGCCGCAGGTATTATCCTATCCTTTTTACGAT
>CAYWRV010000040.1:0-13803 GCA_964460865.1 uncultured Smithella sp.
GATTTTGATCAAAGCGTTCAACAAGAGCAATGATTTCCTGCGGAGCTTTCATTTCACCCCTCTGTTGTTTTGTATGTCCGCTATTTCAAAGCCATATTTGCATTAATGCTTGATGTGGCGAATATACCTTCCTGTTTTTGGTGTGTCAACTCTTATCACCATTGTCCCAACATTAATCGAATAAATTCAGCAGTTTGTTGACTTCGCAGTTTTCTTCTATCATTTCAACATCCTTAAGCGCTTGTAAAGGCGGTAAATCTTCGTGATGGTCAGGGCTGGTAAGGTGAATTTGCTGGTCAGGAAAATCAGTTTCTTGTTCTGAGCTCCGTCGTAATAAGCAACACACCTGAGCCCCAATCCCTTACAGACTGCTGGATGAAATTCATGCCGCGGCTATCCCGAATGTTCGGATGGATAAAATCTCCATAGGGATGACGGATGATTTCGAAGTGGCCACCGAGGAAGGTGCAACCATTGTCCATGTCGGCCGCATCATATTCAAAGAAAGCCCCTGTCTCCCTCAGTAGCAGCCGGCAAGGATTTGAAGCTCCGTCCAGGCCATGCGATAGTTCAGGTGCGCGGCCAGCAAATCCGCTTCAGCTTTCGCCAGAGCAGCTTTTGCCGTAAGCCAGTCCGCCTCCAGATTCAGGCCGGCAGAAAACCGGTCGGCTTGAATTTTGAAATCTTCGCGGCGGTATTCGACGACTTTCCCGGCAACACTGATGAGTTCGGCGGCCTGCGCCAGCTTGCGGTGCGCTTTTTCCGTGTCGGCATAGATCTGTTCCTGCGTATTTGCCAGGTTCTCCTCGGCCTGCTTTTTCAGGAAGAGACGCTGTCGTGTAATGTATGTGTTGGAAACCACATCCTGAAGGTTCCATTTTAAAACCACGCCGATAAATGCATCCCGTATCGTCCACCGGGAATCCAGGCCGATATCCCCGTTGATAAAGGGATTCGGCATGCCTCCAGTCAACCCAGTGGTGACATCTTGGTAAACATAGCCGCCCAAAATGCCTAAATCCGGCAGATAGCTGTATCGTCCGGCATTCACAGCGTGCTGGGCCTTCGTTTGATACAGAGCGGCAATTTTCAAATCCTGATTTTCCTGCCATTCGGGAATATCAGCCGGAGTGGTGCCGACTCCCGGATCGTCCACGGGCACTGGCGCTAGTACAAAGGATGAGGATTTCAAACCGGTCAGCCGCCTTAAATCGTCAAAATAATCTTCTGTCTGAGCTTTGATTCTGAGAAGGTTTTGCTCCTCATCAGCAACATTTGCCTTCAGCCCCATTAGATTGGAAACCGTTGTTTTGCCAGCCAGCACGGCGCTTTCCACGTCGTAAAGCTTCTTTCGGGCCAGATCCAGTCTAATCTGAGCCTCTTCTTTCCGCTGCTCTTGGATCAACAAACCAAAATACAGTTTTTCTGCGGTCTGCTTCACCTGCAGGGTTGCCCTGGCCTGATCGGCTTTGGCAATTTCCAGATCTGTTTTGGACACATTGAGTCCGGCCATGATTTTCGGAATCTGCGAAATGGGCTGATACACCATCACTCCGGCCGTGTACATATCCGTTTGCCCCATTTTCAGTGTTGTGTCGGCAGACGGAATCGGAATGGTTGTCGTACCAATGGTCGCCTGACCGAGAGCTCCCTGCTGCAGCGTCGCATTGCAGATGTTGTTGTTGTATTGATAAGCAGCGCCAACGATGACCGCCGGAAAAAACTTGACACGGTCTTCATTTACCTTCTGCTGTTTTTCCTGTACCTGTAGCTTCTTGATGGCAAGTAACCGGTTGTTTTGTACTGCCAAATCGATCACCTTTTGCAGGTTCAAAGCTTCGGGAAGCTCATGCGCGCTGGCAGCGGCCGACAACAGGCAAACGGCGACAATGGAAAGGATCATCAATTTTTTCCCCCTGCCGATAATCCCGGTTGCCTGCGAACCGGCTGGCAATTCCCGGCCTTCATCGATTGGCTTCATCAGGCCAGCATACAGCACCGGTACCAAGAACAGGGAAATAACCATGGAAAGCATGATTCCTACCGCAATCACGCTGGCCAGAGGGCTCCATAGCGGAGAACCGGAAATGATCATGGGAATCACGCCGATTGCCGCCGCGCTGGCCGTCAGGAAAATGGGACGCAGTCGTCTTTTTCCGGACTCGAGGGCAGCTGTTGCGATGGACGCTCCGCCGCGGTGCAGTTCGTCGGCATGGTCCAAAAGGATGATAGCATTGCGAACCACGATACCGGAGAGGCTGATCAAGCCTACAAATGCGGTAAATCCGAACGGGTTACCGGTCATCAACAGGCCCAGCATGGCCCCGAACATGCTGAGCGGAATAGTTAACATCACAATCAGTGTTTCCTTCAGGTTGCGGAACTGCAAAAGCAACACCAAAAAAATCATAAACAGACTGACGACCAGGGCCGTCAGCATTTCGGAAAAGGTTTCTTTCTGGTTTTCATACTCTCCCCCGTATTCGATTTTGTAACCCGTGGGCAGGGAAAGGCCAGCTATCCGTGGACCGGCCATTTTCAACACTTGCGAGGCCAGATAGCCTTCCGCAGGTTCGCACTGCACGGTCAGAGTACGTAGCCCATTGAGATGGTTGATCCGACCGGTCTGCCACTGTGGCTCCAAAGAGGCAATCTGGCGAAGCGGCACGCCCGCGCCGGTCACGGGAGAGGTCAGATACAGGTTTTCAACGTCGCCGAAGTGCCGCCTATTTTTTTCATCCAAGCGAAACACTATATCCACAGCCACATCCCCTTCGTACAGTGTGGATACGGGAACACCGGTGAATCCTGCATAGATGGATTTCGCCACGCTTTCGGTGGTGAACCCCAAGCGCTCGGCACCGTCCCTGAGTTGGACAGCAATGCCGCAATAATCCTCCCGGCTGTCCAAACGGAGAAAGGCAACGGCTTGCGTCTGCCGGAGAATGTCCTCAACCTTGCTCCCTATGGATTTCATCGTGTCTAGGTCTTCACCGATAATCCTGATTTCCACTGAGGCGTCCGAAGGAACCCCCTGTTGGAGTAGCCTAGCCTGGACCCGTCCTTCTGGTACCACTTCGTCTGCCCGCCCGTTCAACTCGTTACGCAATCGCTTTGCGTCGTCATCTCGGCGTGTATTGACGAGAATTTGTGCGAAATTGGTCGCTGGGTTCCCCTGCATGAAATTGTAGTAAAAGCGTGGAATACTGGAGCCGATGAATGTCGCATAGGACACTACGGCCGGGTCGATCTGAATCAGTTCTTGAATTCTACCGATCGCGATCTCCGTTTTCTCCAGCTTGGTGCCGGTGGGCATCCACAAATCAACGATCAGCTGGTTGCGTTCGGCCTCCGGAAAAAATTTCTGCGGAATGATATGGTACAAGACAATCGCCATAACCATGGCCCCGATACAGATCAGGATGGTCAGTCGGGCATGTGCCATGCTCCAGACAATGGCGCGGTCATAGCCGGATTGCATGAGGTTAAGAACGGATTTGTGGGGCAATTCCGGGGACGAGTCCCCGGCGGGATTGCGCAGGCCTTTGCGAATGAAGGTCAGACACAGTATCGGAGTTAGCACTATGGCGACGACAAAGGAAACCGAAAGCGCGATAGAGACCGTCAGCGGCAAAGCGACAATAAAATCTCTCACCATACCCGACAGCATAACCATCGGTAAAAAGGCCGCGATGATGGTTACGGTGGCCGTCAGAATGGGCACCACCAGCTCGGTCGCACTTTTCCAGGCGGCGGTTTGCGGCGGGACGCCGTGGTCCAGTAGTTCGACATAATTGTCGGCAACCACGACCGCGTCGTCCACAACCATGCCCAGCACAACGATCAGAGCCGCAAGTGAGACCTGGTGCAGTTCAATGCCGAAAAAATGCAGCAGCGCGAATGTCGTGGCAATCGTCATGGGAATCGCCGTGGCGGCGACGGCGGCAACCCGGAAAGGAAGCAGGAGAATAATGACCAGAATCACCGCAGTAATGGCTAGGACAAACTCAAACAAAAAATGGCTGACATTCCGTTTAACGATTCTGGGCTGATTGACGATCGTGTTTAGTTTGACACCGGCTGGAAGCCATTTGGACGCTTCATTGAGTTTATGGTCCACCGCTTTTCCAAAGGCAACAATATTGTATCCTTCATGTGCCTGTACAGCAAGCAGGATGCTGCTCCGGCCGTTGACGATGATTTTGGAGGACGGTTCCTCGAAGCGCCGCTCTATACGGGCCACATCGCGGAGGCGAACAATTTCACCGGTTTTCGCGAAACCGATGATTTGGCCGCCGATCTCCTCTTCCGTTTTGTAGTATCCCTGCGTATAAAGAGGGATACGGGCATCGGATGCCTTCAGGTCGCCAGCCGGGCCTATCGTATTTTGCGACTGGAGGATTTTCATTACCTGATCCGGCTGGACTCCATAAAGTGCCATCTTCGCGCTGTCGGTAAAGACGACAACCTGCTCCTTTTGCTCGCCGATGCGCCTGATTTTCGACACCTGTTTCATTGTTCGTAGCGTGTCTTCCAGTTTTTGCGCGTAGCCCCGAAGCTGGGCATACCGCGGCTCGTCCATTTCTATGGCGATAATCAGCGCTTCTGTGTCGCCGAACTCCGAATTTATGACGGGACCGTATACACCCGCAGGCAGGTTGACAACTTTCAGGACGTTCAGTTGATGATTCAGCTTGCTCCAGAAGGAATCGAACTTTTCGACGTCATTGTTTAACCAGACAGTGATCACCACCATGCCATCCGAGGTCACGGAGGTCGTTTTTTCCTTTCGCACCTCCGCGTACTGGAATAGATACTGTTCCAGTTTCCTGGTAACCTGCTCTTCCACCTGCAGGGGGTTGGCACCGGGATAAAGGGCGATCACCTGCCCTACGCGGACCTTGACTTTGGCATCTTCACGGCGAGGCATTGCCACCAGGGAATGCACGCCAACCAGAAACGCCAAGGCGAGAATGGACAGGGTGACCTGTGGATATTTGAGTGATTTTTTGACAAAGTTCATAATGTCTGTTTGAGCGTGATCAAAGATCCATTATGCAGTTTATGCTGGCCACCGACCACGACCAGTTCACCGGGCACAAGACCCGCAGCCACCACGATTCCATTTTTGTCGATCTTCCCCAGCGATATTTTCCTCCGGAAAGCCTGCCCTTTGACGTTGTCCACGACGAAGACATAGGCCGTATTGTCCATGTCACGCAAAACCGCCTCTCCGGGAACAAGGATCAGTTCCTCCCCACGACCGGACGGAATTTGAATCTCGGCCGTCATACCCGGCCGCAGGATTCCGTCGGGATTGGGCACTTCAATCTTGACGGAAAAAGCCCGCGTGGTCGGTTCCGCTACGGACCCGACTTCAATCACTCTTCCCGAAAACACCGAATCAATGGCCGCAACATAAACTTTTGCTTTCATATCCATTTTGATGAAGCGCAGATCGGTTTCCGGTACGGAAGCGTTCACATGAACCAGGCGAATATCCGACACGCCGAAAAGTGGTAAACCAGCGCCGATAATTTCCCCCACCTCCACCCCGCGCTTGAGCAGCACCCCCTGAAAGGGAGAATACAATTTGGTCTCGGCCAGATTTTTCGAGTGCAGCTTCTGCTGCGCTCTGGCCATTTTCAGCCCGTTGGAGATTTTGGAATAGTCGCTTTCGGATAGGCTTCCGCGTTCGCGCATGAGGTTCAGCCGATTATACTCATCCTGGATCTGAGCCACGTTGGCGTCGGCAATTTCCTTGGCAATCAGGTAATTTTCAGGATCGAGGCTCGCAAGGAGTTGCCCCTTTTCAATCATGGCCCCTTCTCTTGCCGCGATGTAGTTGATCTTCCCGGACACCATGAAACCCAGCCGGGCGGTTTTCGACCCTTCTATGTTTCCACTGACGGCAATGACTCTGGTCACCGCCTTCTTTTCGATTTTTTGGGCAATTACGAAAACAGGTGCAGCCTCCGGCCCGGATGAGTCTTTATCGCCGCAACCAAACATCAGAAAAAGTACAAGCCAGAAAAGGAAAAAATGCGATATTTTGATTTTCATAAAGGCCGCTTCTCCTATTGATTGTCTCCGCTTGCCGGAATGGCGATTCCGTACATGATCACGTCAATGACCTGGTCCAGTTCCCGGTCATAATCGTCAAGTTCGATCATCGGGCTAAACAGATTACGATAAACAAAAAAAAGAACCAAGTTGGCCAGAATGCTGCGTCCGGCAACGACGGCGTCGATTTCTCTTTTCATCAGCCCTTTATCAACCATCTCCTGGTGATATCCTTCAAACACCTCGACGACCCGGGAAATGATTTTGTCATAGAGGATCTGCCGAATATCGTCATGGTACATTGCCTCCGTGATCACAATGCGCAGCATGGGGAAAACGGCATCGATGATAGATATGCGGTCTTTTAATACCAATTTGATGCCGGCCCGGATATCTTCACGGCTGTCCTGGTCAGGAATTTTATTGAGGCCGTACACCACCAGCGATTCCGCAATGACATTACCCAAGTGGATCAGGATGCTGCGCAGAATGCCTTTTTTTGTTTTAAAGTAACGGAAAATAGTTCCCTCCGCGACTCCGGCATGGCGCGCAATTTCGCTCGTACTGGCCGCACTGAAGCCCTTTTCCGCAATGACGGTAATCGCCGCATCAAGAATCTTTCTTTCTTTTTCCGATATTGTTAAATCGGTTTCCTGCATAACAAACACCCTTTGTTAAATCTATTATTTCATATACTTACAAAACATTCCACTGTTGTACTCTTGTTGAGTGAGTAATCACTCATTTTGAGTTTTTGTCAATCGTTTTTTCAATGTGCTGTCGTCGCCGTGAAAAAATGGCCATTTGGATATTTAGCCTAAATGAAACACGATAAGATTGCACAAAGTCATTTTGTCTCTCTTTTGCCATGCTGCCTGCCTATTCCGTCGTAAGTCGCCACCTGTTTCTGAACAATTAGTTACTTCATGGAAAGTGAGGAGAGGAAAAGGCGATGGATAAACTCCATGAAAACCGCTGAATCCCTGTGAGAAAAACTTGCCATACTTTCAGTAGGATGCCCGTTTCACATCGTCTAACAATTACTCAGCCTGACTCTGACAACAATTAGTGGTTAGGGTGGTATTTTCATGCTATAGAAAGACTGTTTAATCCGGAATTATATATGTCTGAATATGAACAAAGATGCTGACCGCTATAATATCTCCGCATGGCTCGCCGAATTTACCGACCCGGCCATGGAGAAGTCTTTTCGTGAACACGTCCGCATATCAGTTGTCCGTCATTTCCGGGTTGCGGTCGTGGTATGGATTGTGCTCCTCTTGCTTTTTGCCATTCCCGACTACATTGCCCTCGGCGCGGTGCGACCGTTTTATTATCTACTTACCTTTCGCCTTATCACTGTTGCGGTTCTCGTGGCGGTGCTGATTTTGATGAAACCGGAAACTGATTTTTCACGCCTGAGTCATGTCATGATGTGGGTGACAATCGCTTACATCACAAGCTTCATGATTTTTTTCATTTACCGTCCCGAGTTTAAGTATGTGGTCATCGTGGTCATCATGATTCAGCTGACCGCTCTGCTTCTTTTTCTGCCCATCCGCTTTATCTCGTCGCTCATCTCGGCTGTTTACGGTGTGGCCATCACCGTAGTGACACGTTTTGTGCTGGGGGCTGAGCCGATCAACCTTCTGGCGCTGGTTATCATTCTTCTGCTGCCGGTGGGGGTCGGGGCGCTCACCGCCAACCGAAACGGCACACTGCAGCGCAAGGAATTCGTACAGCTCACCAAACTCGAAAAGGCCAACCGTCAGCTGCAAAAAGCCCTCTCGGAAATCAAGGAGTTGAGCGGACTTTTGCCCATCTGTTCTTCATGCAAGAAAATCCGCAACGACAACGGCTACTGGGAGCAGATAGAAGGATATATCAGAGATCACTCAAAGGCGGAATTCAGCCACTCGATTTGCCCCGACTGCGCAAAAAAACTTTATCCTACATTTTATAAGGTCAAGCATTGACGGTGCAGGTAAGCCATCTGGAGAAAAGCCGATAACATCGTCTTTTTTCTTCGCTTGCTTCATTATGAGCGCTTAAGTGCCTTCAGGTGATATCACCGCCGTATTTTTCAGCGAAAAAATATCAACCTTGATGGCGCTTTCTGAAGTTTCAGCGGCGGCCGTTTTGGTTTTCCAGGATGCGCCGGATTTTTTCCACATCTTCGGGCGTGTTCACGTTCGGCCCCTGTGAGGGGTACTGCGTGACGATGACCGCCATCGTGTAGCCGTGTTCGAGTATGCGCAACTGCTCGAGCGATTCAGTTTCCATAAGCGGTGTGGGCGGCAGCTCGACCATTTTGAGAAGAAATTCTTTTGTAAAGGCGTAAACGCCCACATGCTCGTAAACTATGCATCCCGTATCCACACGCGGGTAGGGGATGAGCGAGCGGCTGAAATAAAGAGCCCGCCCGTTTTGAGCCCTGACTACCTTGACCACACCGGGATTGTAGAGCGACTCCGGGTCTGAAATCGGGACCGAGACGGTCGCGCTGTCGGCTGTTTTATCCGCGATAAATCCATCGGCCAGCTCGCGGAGCATCCGTGGGTCAAGCATCGGCTCATCTCCCTGTATGTTCACCACATAATCCGCATCGATGCCGCGCGCCACTTCGGCGACCCGGCTGGAGCCGTCCGGATGATCGGCGCGCGTCATGACGATATCCGCGCCGAATTTCTGCGCCGCGTCATAAATCCTGTGGTCATCCGTGGCGATAATCACACGGGAAAAAATCTCCGCGGCGACGGCACGCTCATAGACTCGCTCAAGCATTGTTTTTCCGCACAGGTCAATAAGCGGCTTTCCGGGCAAACGCGACGACGCGTAGCGCGAGGGTATAACCCCCAGAATCCTAGGCATGGCCATTTTTTTCTTCCCACCTTTTCAGACCGGCGAGCATTTTTTCCCGATCAAAGTAATTTATGTGCTCAACAATCCATTGTCTCATTTCCTTCCCTTCCTGTGTCTCCTGCTTGTAGCTCATGAATTCCAGATCTATGCCCAGGGCATCCGCTATTTTCAGGGCGAAGACCGGCCAGATCATCCCGATATCACCGATGACCGGAATGCTCCCTTCATGGCGCGCGAAGGCCGACATCTCCATGCGAAACGGAATTTTGGACAGCTTGGTTTTGGGAAGACCTTCGTTTATCGCCTTCTGGATCATCGCACTGTCTTTTTGCAGATCCTGTGCAAGGCGGATGTTTTCATCCAGATCAAAGCGGATCAGTGTCTTGCCCTCGAGACTGAAGACCGGCTCTCCGCGCCACCAGGACCAGATGCCGTGTCCGGTATAGGTCTCAAAAGGGCCGTCATGAATTTCCTGGGTCAGGGCAACCGCCGACTCGATAATCACATCCGCCCGGGCCATCATGTCGGCGATCAGGCGGGAGCGCTGCGTCACGGAAATACTGTCGGCGACAGCCAGGCCGACGTGGCCGCCACCTATCAATTGAGGCACGGTGACCATCACGCAAAGGCCCTTTTGCGCACCCTTTCCCAGCATGGTTCTTGTGTCGCAGCCCCAGCCGGCGACTACTTCAAAGGGAAGCCCCACTCTCCGGCAGATGACGAGAATCTCATCGGCCAGCATCTCGGTGCGCAGCCCCATGGGGTAGGCCATGTTGGCCGCCGCCTTAATGACCAGACGACCGTCGGCGAGGGCTCCCTTTTTCAAAAGCTCTTCGTCGAGCTCCATTTCCAGACGCAGCCCGGCAAGCTGCTCATCGGTCATCCGGGTGAATTCAAAAATATTACCCCGCGGCATTTTATTTTCATCAAAGCCGAAGACAGAGGCATCACACATCTTGACGGTGTCCAGCACTCCTCCCATTTCATGAATGATTACCGCCGAACTCGTCGTGACACTGTCCACGATGCCTTTGTCCATCAGCTCGGCAATAAGCGTGGTCACACCCTCGTGGAGATTGGGGCCGCTTCCGGTCACCACCGCCACCCTGCCCCCTTTTTTCTTCACGCTTACCACACGGTCTGCCGCCTCCAGAAGAGAGGCACGCGACCTCTGGTCCAGCCCATTAAAAAATTCATCGATCAGTTTTTTGTTTATGGTCATTTGACTGATACCTCTTTTGCATGCACTGTCTCTGGCGGCGCCGAAAGATACAGGCGGCGCGCACCGATCACCGGACTGCTCAGAAAACAAGCTTGCTGATTATTTTGGTGAGCGACCGGGCCGCCTCGAAATCGCTGCGCATCCCCAGAACCTTTTTACAGTCGGCCAGCGCCCGGGTGTAGAGCTTCATTTCATAAAGGGTTTGCGCCCGACCCCAGAAAGCGTCAAACTGTGACGGGTCGAGCTCTACGGAGCGATCATAGTCCGCAAGCGATCGGTCGAATCGTTTCAAAACGCGAAAGGTGAGGGCACGGTTGTTGTGGCTGCGCACGTTATGAGGGTCGCACTTGATGGATTTGGAAAAATCGTGCAAGGCGCGCCTGTGATCGGCAAGGGCAAAATAGGCCATGCCCCGGTGATTGTAAACCAGTGAGCGGATTGGCGAGTTCATTTTCAAGCGCAGAATGGACGAATAAATCTCCGCGGCTGTCTTTAGCTGTCCGCCGCTGTGCGCCGTCAATGCGGCCAGCAGAGCTTTTTCCAGGTTCTTCCCGGCAATGGCCTCCGCCGCTTCGTCGGGACTCACCGGCAGCACGCCCGTCCCGTCCTGTTGTGTGAGCACCTCGTTTATCTCCGGCAGTTCAGTGTATTTATTCTCCAGACTTTCGCGGCGCTTTTTATCGCGCCGCCGGATATCTTTCTGGTAATCACGCAGCTCCTGGAAGATCAGATCCGATAGGGTCAGAGTCGCATTGAGCGAGGCTAGTTTTCTGCGGATGGACTCATTGGGCATGTGAATGTCTGATTTATAGACCAGTTCATGCTCCACCTCCGCCCAGGCGTCCTGTAAAATGGTGCGAAGCTGAATCTCGCACATGTCCGACGTGTGCGGCAGACCGCGGCCTTGACATACGGGATCCGCCTTGACGAGAAGATGAATCGACTCATAGCCGAACTCGCCGATCGCGTGCCGGGATCCCTTCCGCTCGAGCTCGAGCACCTTGAAGCTGTTTCTGATGAGGTTTTCCACCATTTTGATGTCTTCCAGAAAAGGACAGACAATCCTCAGCCCCAGCATGTCCGTAATCGTCGCTTTCTCTCCCGGACGCCCGTTTCGTGATATTTTAACGAGCTTGTCAAAATAAGCATCGAAATGCTTTACGCGGCTCTTGATGGCAAAGAAACTGCGGTTGGCGTCCAGCAGCTGGCGGACCTGTCTGCGCAGTGCCTGTAAAATCGCGTCATAGGCGGGATACAGCTCGTCATAAATTTCCTTGAGCCTGATACGATCATATTTATCCCGAGAAGTGGAATTCGGGCGGGGACTCATTGGGAACCTCCCTTGGAATCTTCCTGCTTCAGATGAGAAATATCATTAATCAGCTCAATGCTGGTATGGCCGTCTTCAATGCGGATCAGTGTTTTGGAGGCGTTATCGACGCAGGTACTGCGAAACTCGTTGAGGCTGATATTCCGGAAGCGGCACAAAATGGCGGCAATGGTAAAGTTGTGGGCGACCACCAGCGCGTTTTCGCCCGCGGCGATCATTTTTTCAATGGGACGCCACGCACGGTTTTGCACATCCGCCAGCGACTCGCCCCGGGGCATCCTGACAGAGGCAGGATCGGAAATCCAGCGCCGGAGAAATTCTTTTTCACCGGCCATCAACTCTTTAAAAGATACACCCTCAAAATCACCCTGGTCCATTTCCACCAGATCGGAATGAACTTCTATTCTCTTGGAATGAAAACTGTTTATGATTTCGGCGGTGCGGTAGGCCCTTTTCAACGGACTGGTATGGACCGTGCCGATGGGCTCTCCCTGAAGGGAAAAGGCGAGTCGCCGGGCCTGTTCGAGGCCTGTCTCGTTAAGTTCGACATCACTGGCGCCCTGAACCCGTCCTTCTTTGTTCCACAGCGTCTCGCCGTGACGAATGAGAATAAGCTGCATACTTTCACCCAAGCCGGCAGGGCATGAAAAATCCCTGCCGGCCGGAAAATACCTGTCACGCCTTTAACGCGTTTAATTTATCCACGGTCGCCGAAGCTTCGGCGATCACACGGTCGATGAGCTCTTTGGTGGTGGGGATATCATTTATGCCGCCGCAGCACTGGCCGGCAAAAAGAATGCCCCCGTCCACGTCTCCCTCGTTGAGGGCCTTTAAGTGCTTCATGTTACCCACGGCCTGACGCGCCAGCACCATGAGCGGATGGCCTTCTTCAGCCCGCAGCATTTCTATGCTGACGCCCACGAATTTGGCAAAGGACAGGTTCATCAGCTTTTTCACCAGCATCGCGCCTTTGACGGATTCGACCAGTGGAAAACCGCGCTTCATCATCCTTTGCGCTTCTTTCGTTTTCAGGACACGCCCGTCCATGCCGTCAAAGACATTGTCGTAGAGGGTGTCCTGCTCGGTGGCATCAAGACAGAGTTTTTTGAAATTGTCGTGCACCATGCTTTCCTTGACCACCATGAAACGGCTGCCCATGGAAATGCCGTCCGCCCCCAGCGCCAGCGCCGCTGCCAGACCGCGGCCGTCATAAAATCCGCCCGCGGCGATGAGCGGCACATCGACCATCGACGCCACGATGGGAATGAGCACCATCGAAGTTGCCGCCGCGCCGTGCGCCGCCGCTTCATGTCCGGTGATGACCAGGGCGTCACAGCCCAGCTCAATGGCCCTGGCCGCGTGCCGGGCGATGGCGATGGTTCCGACCACTTTGCCCCCGTAGGCGTGCACGTCTTTAACAAACCAGGGTTTCCCCAGCGAGTAGTTGATGATGGGCACTTTTTCCTCGATCGCCACGGCGATGTTTTCCTTCGCGCCGGGGCCCACCAGAATCTGGTTGACGCCGAATGGCTGATCGGTCATGTCCCGTATCTTCCTTATGTTTTCCCTTGTCTCTTTAGGGTTGCACCGCGCAATGGCGAGAATCCCCAGGCCTCCCGCGTTGCAGACGGCGGAAACCAGTTCCGGCTCCGTGATCCAGTTCATGCCGGCAAGCATGATGGGGTGCTTGATCCCAAACATCTGCGTCATTTTTGTCTTAAACATACGATCCTCCTTGAATATATTTATGATGCCAGAGTTGTTCAAAAATCGTCAAAGTTGTCGCGGATCGGTTGTCACTTCCGGCGGCGTGCGTTTTTGTTTTTCAGCTGAAGAGCATAGGAAATGCCCATGGCGTTGTCAAAGCAAATTTACGGTTCATAAAATAAATAAAAGGCGGCCGCGCTCCGGTGAGCGCCACGGCCGCCCTCTTGGGAAGTGGCAGTAAGAGCGCCTACTTCTGGGGGAACCACACCAGATGAGTGCTCCCTTTCGTGGCCTTTTTCAGGGCCTCGAATTCCTTTTGCGTTTTTAACCACCAGATATAACCGGTCGCCTGCGTGAACCGGCCATGCCTCATCGTCTGCACCAGCGGATAATAAATCAGCAGGCCGTTGGGCGTGATTCCCCACAACTCCATCGGATATTTGTCACCCAGCATGGGGAAAATCCGCAGGAAGGCAGCGCGTATAGCCGACGGATTGTCCACCGACCCGGCCGCCTGGATTGCCTGGGCAAGGGCGTGGCCGTGTGTGTAATGCAGTACACTCTCCCAGGTGGGCGCTCTTTTGTATCTTGCCGTATAAGACTGGGTGAAAGGTTCGGT
>CAYWRV010000041.1:0-13470 GCA_964460865.1 uncultured Smithella sp.
AAGCATTGTTTACAAGCTATATATGAAAATACAAATACCCGGTTTCGTCAAGCATAAATATCGGTTACGGCAAAATGGAATTGTCCGCGCTGCTCACCTTACAGCAAGCGGCGGTTTTTAATTGTCCAAAAGTCAACAAGACACGGGGAAAGTTTTTTAGTTGTGTTTTTTTAAACGCAGGACTAATAAAGCGCTTTGGTGAAAGCGTCTGACGGGAGAATAATGATGCAGGACAGCTACGATATAATTGTCATCGGTGCCGGTCACGCGGGCTGTGAGGCGGCACTCGCCGCCGCACGCATGGGTTGCAGCACATTGTTGTTCAATATCAATCTCGATTCCATAGCACTCATGTCGTGCAATCCGGCAATCGGCGGACTGGCCAAAAGCCAGCTGGTTAAAGAAATAGATGCGCTGGGCGGAGAAATGGCCAAAACCACGGACAAAACCGCCGTCCACTTCCGCATCCTCAATGCCTCCAAAGGCCCTGCCGTGCAGGCCACCAGAATGCAGTGCGACAAGCAATTGTACCGTCTGGCGATGAAATACACAGTGGAGAGGCAGGAGAATCTCCAACTCAGGCAGGCCATGGTGGAGTCGCTGGTCATGGAAAAAGACCGTGTGGCGGGTGTGCTCGATACGACCGGCCACTTCTATCAGGCAAAAAAAATCATTCTTACCGCGGGAACATTTTTAAACGGGATGGTGCACATCGGCTCGTCGCGAACGTCGTCGGGGCGGGCAGGCGAGCTGGCATCTCACGGCCTTGCCAGACAGCTGTCACAAATCGGTTTTGAAATCGGAAGGATGAAAACAGGCACACCACCGAGGCTGAAGGCCTCAACCGTCGATTTTTCGCGCATGGAGCGCCAGGACAGCGATCCTGATCCTTTGCCTTTTTCTTTTACCACCGGGCGGCTGCGGACTGAGCGCCTCCCTTCCTATTTTACCGCAACATCGCCGAAAACCCATCGTCTCATTGAAGAAAACATGTGCTACTCGCCACTGCATACCGGAGCTATCAAAGGTGCGAGCGCCAGATACTGCCCATCACTGGAAGAGAAGGTCATGCGCTTTAGCCGGAGGCACAGCCATCCGGTCGTTATTGAGCATGAAGGACTCGAGACGGAAGAAATATATGCCAAGGGGTTGGACAATTCACTGCCCCTGGAGCTGCAGTATCAGATTGTCCAAAGCGTCAAAGGCCTTGAGCAGGCCCTCATCATCCGCCCCGGTTATGCGATCGAATATGATTTTATCCAACCCACCCAGCTTAAGGCGACCCTTGAGACAAAGCTCGTGTCCGGCCTTTACCTTGCAGGGCAACTAAACGGTACATCAGGCTATGAAGAGGCGGCAGCCCAGGGACTGTGGGCGGGCATCAATGCGGCACAGGCGCTGAGAGGGGCACCTCCCTTCATTCTTGACCGCTCCGAGGCCTACATGGGGGTTATGATAGATGATCTGGTCACCAGAGGCGTCGATGAGCCCTACCGCATGTTCACTTCGCGCGCTGAATACAGGCTGATTCTTCGTGAAGACAATGCCCTCATCCGCCTGATGGGCAAAGGAGCGCAACTGGGACTTATCGAAAAAAGGCACTATCAGGTTCTCGAGGATAAAATGTCTCGAATCACAAAAAGTATTGAACACTTGAAAGCCGCCACCGTAAAACCTTCAGACGAGGTAAACCAGAGCCTTGCCTCTGTCGGTTCCCCGCCCCTCAGTCAGGCCACCACTCTGTACGGCCTGCTCAAAAGAAACGAAATCTCGTACGATGATTTAAGACAGTTTCCCGGCTGGGAACCCCAGGACGATCCCTTTGTGAAAAAACAAATTGAAATAGAAACCAAATATGAGGGCTACATCAGGCGCCAGTTTGAAGCCACTAGGAAACTCAAGGAAATGGAAAGAAAGAAAGTACCGACTGATTTTGATTACTCGTCCGTCCCGGGTCTTTCCAGCGAGCTTCGCGCCAAACTGAGCCGGGTGGCTCCCGCCACCATCGGGCAGATGGAGCGCATCCCGGGCATCACACAAAGTGCGATCTCATCGGTCCTGATCATGCTCAAAAAACAGGAGGCGACCGGCGCCACTGAATAGCAGGTAAGTTCCCCTTCAACTTACGGTGCTCACCGGCGTTCAAATCGTGCCAACCGTTTCGGCACCTTCAGATGATAATTAAGGAGTGATATTACGCCTTTTCATTTCCATGCGGACCTCAATGCGCCGCTGGCGTAAATCATCCGCCGTATAGGCTGTCCCGCCCGTTTCGACACCGACACCGCTGCCGACGCCGCCGCGGCGGCCCAGGCCGAAACCTCCAAAACCGATTCCCACCGAGGGACCGGTTTGCTTTTCCTGTTTTTCGATCTCGTCGTTCAGACGGTAGAAATATTCCAATAACTGTTCATTGTTCATTGTTTTGTAATTCTCGCCGAGAAGCTCCTTTGAATGTCCGGCACAGCCGGCAAGCAAGCTGAGAATCAAAACAACCGGGAGCCAAACCGGCAGTCTTGCACTTTTCATATCTCCTCCGATTATAAATTTGTTTGTAATGCCCGCCTCCGCAAACCAAAACCCTCCCGCTGATACGCGAGTGTCACGTTACAGCGGCGCGACCAGCGACTGTCAGAGCCCACTTTAAGACAGTTCTGGAAATCTAGTCAATAATTTTTCTTGACGGTATTAACTTAAAATCCTTCCAGTGACGCACATCCGTGCAAGGCAAACGGCAGGCAGGAGGTGGGGGACGAGAATGACCCTTCCGGCTCAAAAACCTCGCCACGAACAGTTGAAAGATTCAGCCTGAGTGGTCAATCAATCTGTACCCGTTTGCACTCATAATCATGGCAAATACGTGGATCGATGCATTGTTTTAACATTGACAAATAAGAAGCTCTCGTTATATTCACACTATCCATTTGTGAGCATACTTTTGTGATAAAAGTCGCTTTTTCAGTCAGGGGGTAATAATTATGAAGACAAACAGAAAATCATTTTTTATGTTCCTGATGGCCTTTCTGGTCGCCTTTTTCATCGTTTCGCTCGTCGGTGTCCTCAGGTCGTCATTTACCGATTCGGGTGCACCGGAAATCCCGGCCGCAGAAGCGGTATCCGCCGCGGCGCCGGCAGGCGCGCAAACGCCTTTGTCTTTTTCCGATCTCACCGAACGAGTCAAGCCGGCCGTCGTAAACATCAGTACGACCAAAACAGTTAAAGGGGGAGGCATTTATCGCTCACCGTTTGGCGGGCCGTTTGGCAATTCACCATTCGGTGATGACTTTTTTGAACGTTTTTTCGGAGATATGCCCCGGCGTGAATTCAAGCAACAGAGCCTCGGCTCCGGCTTTATCATCAGCAATGACGGTTATATCTTCACCAATAACCACGTTGTCGAGAAAGCTGATAAAATCATCGTCAAAGTGTCCGACGGCAATAAGTATGAGGCCAAAGTTATCGGCACAGACGCAAATACGGATATAGCCCTCATCAAGATCAAACCGCAAACAAGCCTGCCTGTAGCGGACATCGGCGATTCCGAAAAGGTAAAGGTTGGCGAGTGGGTTATCGCCATCGGTAATCCCTTCGGGCTCGAAGCGACGGTGACAGCCGGTATTGTCAGCGCCAAGGGAAGGGTCATCGGAGCCGGGCCATATGATAACTTCATTCAGACGGATGCCTCCATCAATCCCGGTAACAGCGGCGGGCCTCTTTATAATATGGAAGGGAAAGTCATCGGCATCAATACGGCAATCGTCCAACAGGCCCAGGGAATCGGTTTTGCCATTCCCATCAACATGGCGAAGACCATCCTCAACGATCTCAAAACCAAAGGCAAGGTGACGCGCGGCTGGCTGGGAGTTTCCGTCCAGGATATTTCCGATGATCTGGCCGCCAATTTAAATCATAAAAACAAAAACGGAGCTTTAATATCCGATGTCTTCAAAGGAGACCCCGCCGACAAAGCGGGCATCAAAGTTGGTGATATTATTACAGAAATTGATGGAAAGCCCATCAAAGACAGCCATGATCTGCTCATGGCCATCGCCTCCTTACAGGTCGGACAGAAAATTAATGTAAAAGCCGTTCGCGACGGACGGGAAATATCCTTCCGTGTCACAGTGGGTGAAAGAAAAGATAATGTGGCGCTCGATACGGATAAACCGGACATCAGCACGAGGCAATTCGGGATTGCCGTGCAGGACGTGACACCGGATCTCGCTCGCCAGCTCGGCATTTCCCGTAACAGTGTCATCGTCACCGATGTCGAATCGGGCAGCCCGGCCGACGAGGCGGGAATTCAACCTCAGGATGTCATTGTGCAGGTCAATCGTGTGAAGATTTCTTCCGCCAAAGAGTTTGAACAGGAAATGACCAAAGCGGCAGCCAAAAAGAGTGTCACATTGTTGGTGAAACGAGGAAGAGCGAGTTTCTTTGTCACCCTCCGCAGCGAGTAGCGAAGCGGCCGGTTAGAAAATATAAAGGCAGGCCCGAAGGCCTGCCTTTTCCATATCGCGCTTCCGCCGAGATTCCCGTGAATGCAATGAAGCTTTATGACTACACAGGGTTTATTCATTTTCACTCGTCGCTGTCTTTTGACGGCCATGCGCCGATAAAGGAAATCGTGCAGGCTGCTGAAAAAAACTCCGTTGATTTCCTGATGCTCACCGACCATGACCACCTGCAGGCAAGAGACCAGGGATGGGAGGGGTGGCAGGGGAAAACGCTTCTCATCGTCGGTGAAGAAATAGCGCTCCGTTTCAATCATTATCTCGCCTTCAACATTAAAGAGCCGGTCATCAGCCATTATGACCATACGGGAAGCTCGCCCCAGAAATATATGGACGAGGTTCACAGCCAGGGAGGTATCGGTTTCATCGCCCACCCCGATCATCAGGGAACAAAATTGTTTCACGTGAAACAATACAGCTGGAACGACTGGGAAGTGAGCGGTTATACGGGAATCGGAGTCTGGGATTTTATGACCGACTGGCAAAATTCCCTTAACGGATATTTCCGTGCCCTTTTGTCCTTCCTTTTTCCCGCGTATTTCCTGAAAGGCCCACGGAGTGTGACGCTTGAAAGATGGGACAGACTGAATCAGTCCCATAAAGTGGTCGGTATCGGCGAGCTGGATAATCACGCGAGTACCAAGAAAATCGGCTGCTTTAACTTTGTCGCCTTTCCCTTCGGGCGCGCCTTTCGCTTTGTCAGCACACACATCCTGACGGAAGAACCCTTTAACATGGATGCAAACAGAGACATCCGCCTTGTGTATGACTCTCTGTTGCGGGGCCGCTGCTATATTTCGCTTGAATATTTTCACAAAGCCAAGGGTTTTCAGTTCCTGGTCGAGCAAAACGGCAAGGAGTTTTATATGGGTGATTCCATGTCGCTTTCCGGAAACGCCCGCCTGTCTGTGTCCTGCCCCAAAAAAGCGACTATCCGGATTATCCGGAACGGCCAGCTTATACATCAGGAACCAGCCCTTAACCTGAATGTACCGGTTACGGAGACAGGCGTGTACCGTGTGGAAGTTTACCTGAAAGCTGCCGGCAAATCGCGTCCCTGGATTTTCTCGAATCCTGTTTTTATAAATTGATATACGGGTGACTGAACCTGAAAGTGTCCGGCCGGTCTCAATTCGGCTTTAGTTTTGCCTCTTCAAGCCATCCGGCATACCTATACATTTTGGCCAGAACCCTGACCGCCCGCTCGGGGCTGGGAAACACGACGCCTTTATACTTCTGTCCTTCAATTTCAACGACCGTATGCGTGTTTTCATCGGTGAGCAGATATACTCCGATCACCGGTTTATGATACTTGCCCATGATGTCGGTTGTTTTGGCCACCAGTTCCCTTTCATAGACCTTTAAAAGCTCAAGCGAATCTTCCTTGAATTTATGATCATAGGCTTTGTCCACGGCTATGGTGGAATCGAGCACCCCTTCTATCATTACTTTTCTGCCGATAATGCCCATGTGGATTATCGCGTCGCATTCCTCCCATTGCAGCAGCTCTTCGGTAATTGCCACATGAATGTCGGTGTTCATTTCTGCAACCAGATCGATAGGATTGGCGTGACTCCAGAAAGAAGGAAGCCAGTGATTTATTTTATCAATAATTCTTGGCGCAAGGGGCTGGACCACCAGCCCGTTTTCATTGCACAGATCGGAGGCAACCACCCCCCAGCCGCCGCCGAGAGTCAGGATGGCCACACGGTTCCCGTGCGGCAGGGGTAAAGACGAAAAAGCCGCAGACAGATCGAGCAGATCCATCGGCTGACCGGCCCTCACAATACCAGCCTGGGCGCAGGCGGCTTCAAACACTCTGATATTGGAAGCCATCGCGCCCGTATGACTGGCGGCAGCCGTCGCTCCTGCCTCTGTGCGCCCGCCTTTGAGAGCAATGACAGGTTTTTTCATCCCCACCCGCCTGGCCGCTTCATAGAACCTTTTGCCGTTTTTAACACTTTCCATATAAAGAACCACCGTCCGGGTGAGATCATCAACCTCAAAACCTTCCATGCAGTCTTCAATGGTAATCATCGCTTCGTTTCCCGTTCCGGCAAAAGCACGGATACCGATCCCCTCTTTTTCTGCAAATGCCAGTAGTTGAGTTCCCAGATTTCCAGACTGCGCCACAAGAGCGGTACCGCCGGGCTTTGGCCGGACATGCGTGCCGGTACAATAAAGGGAAGCGTGCGGGTTGCAAATACCCATCGTGTTCGGCCCGAGGATGAGGATACCGGCCTCGCGTGCTTTGGCAACCAGCTCATTTTGGAGCTTCTTTCCTTCCGGTCCTGTTTCACCGAACCCGGACGATATTAGAAGGACATTTTTAACGCCTTTCATTTTAAGTTCGTCAATAACCTGCATAACGCCCGCCGCCGGTATGGTAATCACCGCGAGGTCAACCGGCTCTTCAATTTCAGTTACCGAAAGGTAAACTTTCCTCCCTGCAATCTCTCCACCGCGGGGGTTTACCAGATAAACCTCCCCCTTGTAGTTTCCCGCAACTACATTACTGAACATCAGCTGCCCCCATTTGCTGAGCTCCGCCGAAGCTCCGATGAAAGCGATCGACTGCGGGTAGATCAAAGCGCCAATATCTCGGGGGTTTACCGGCACCTGCGCCGTTTGGCGTTTGGAGGTTTCTCCTAAAACGATCAGCGCATCGACCGCCGTAACTTTGCCTTGAGGAGAAACGATCAAAGGATTGATATCGATTTCTCTGATATGAGGCACTCTCATGGCAATTTCAGAAAGACCGGTCAGCACCTTGACGAGTTCGTCCGCATCAGGGGCTGCCTCGCCGCGGAAAGCCTCCAGTAATTTCCGCCCTCGAATATCGTATATCATTGATTTTGCTACTGTTTCATCAATCGGAGCCAGCCGGAAAACAACATCCTGGAGGGCTTCCGTGAATATCCCTCCCAAACCGAACATGATCACCGGCCCGAATTCCTCGTCATAAAAGAGGCCTGCCACAAATTCTCTTTTTCCCACCAGCATCGGCTGAAGCAAAAAACCTTCCAGGTCTTGTGCCGCCTCTTTTTCTATCTTTAGGGCAGCTTCCGTGAGCTCCTTTTCATTCTTTATATTGAGAATGACCAGCCCCCTCTCCGTTTTATGAGTAAGCCTGCTGCCAAGTCCCTTTAATACGGCCGGGTACGTAACACGGCTTGAGTTTCTTTTCAGTTCATCGACACTCTCAAACGTTTGCTCTTCGACAACAGGTATGCCGAATTCTTTAAGCACCTGCTTGGCCTGCGCCTCTGTCAGTGCCGTCTTGCCTTCTATGATGGCTTTTTCAATAATTTCCATATGTTTCATTACTTACTCCCGGATTTTTTCCATTCTTCCTTTTTCGCCGCATAATTACTCATCCCGAGGCGAGAACAATTTTGCCCCGAGCTTAATCGAAAACAATTTTTTATGTATCTCACAACTTCTCATTTTGGCAGCCCGCCGTTTACTGCTTTAAATTATGCCTGCCCTCGAAGAATCCTCACGTCACTTCTGGCACTCCGGGCAATAGTAAGTTCCCCGGCCCGAGTGTTTCACACGTATGATATTGCCCCCGCAGCGGAAACAGTTTTGCCCATCCCGCCCGTACACCTTCAGCTCATGCTGATTTTCGCCAGGCCTGCCATATAAATCCCGCCAGTCGGAAACTGATGTTCCCCGCTTTTGAATTCCTTTTTTTAAAATTCGGCGCGCCTGCTTTATAACGTCTCTCCACTGGCCGTAACTTAGCCCCTCCGCTCTTGTCTCGGGCAAAATGCCTGCCGCATGAAGAATTTCACAAGCATAAATGTTACCGATACCCGCTATCGCCCGTGCATCCATAAGCAGCGCTTTAACACTCACTTTCCTTCCCGCATGGTTTTCAATGAATTCCCTCATTTTGAAACCTTCGAGAAGATCATTGGCCGCAGTGACTGCGGAAGTCTCCGTCACTTTGACAGTTGCAAAGCGGCGCGGATCGATCAACTCCAGGGAGCGGCCGCCAAGCACCAGGCGTAACCTGCTGTGGGGATGTTTTTTCCGGTCCGAATGCAACAAAAGCCTTCCTGTCATGCGTAAATGAATGACTACACTTTTCGAATCATCCAGATCTATCAATATGGTTTTTCCCGAGCGCCTAACCTGTGTAATGATCCGACCGGCAAAATTTTCCAGTCCTCGAAGTTTGTCGTCGCAGATACGGACCGACTTTATTTCATCGCCCAGAACACTTGCCCGCAACTGGCGGCACAGTGTTTCTACTTCCGGTAACTCGGGCATTTCATCATCCTGTCCTTTTAATATCACCGCCTCCCGGGAGGCGAGACTACCCGGCCTTGCCAGGCCGCTGATGATTTATCCTATCGCAGCATCCGACCACATGCAATATTTTTAGATTGCCTGACGTGACATAAAAGCTCACCAGCAGGGCAGCTCTTACATGGCCAACACATCTTCTTAAAAATATTTTTCAAAAGCATCAAATATTTGTTGACAAATTATTTTGCGGGCGTAAATTCACCCCAAGGTGCAGACAGCCCCAATAAAAGAATTTATCAAGGAGTGCATATGGAAAACGACTCACTGTTCGGCGACGATGCCGAACCTCCCGGCCCCTCAGTTGAAATTGTTGCCTCTGCAAGCGAGGCCGCATCTATCTTTTTAGACTCTCCGGCCGAGGCATTGCCCGTTGTCTCAAAAGCAAAACCCCAGCGTCAGTATTTTCCTTTTAAAGATTCCCCCCGCGCAAAATCATTCCGCCAAAAGCATTATCCCGATATCAGCCGCCTGGAGTGGTTCGACTGGCGATGGCAGTTTCAAAATGCTATCCGCGATGTTGAAACTCTGGGCTCAATCATTCGCCTGTCCGACAATGAGCGCCAGGCCATGATGCATCCGTCGGGCTCTCTTCCCGTGGCCATTACACCCTACTACGCAAGTCTGCTTTCGGTTGACGACCCGGCATCGCCTCTGCGCCGGACGGTTGTGCCTGTTGTCGATGAGTGCCTGCACACAAAAGGCGAAGAAGATGACCCGCTGGGCGAAGACGCGGACTCGCCCATGCCTGGCCTCGTTCACCGTTATCCGGACCGGGTCCTTTTTTTAGTCACGGACGTTTGCTCGACATATTGCCGCTACTGTACACGCTCGCGTATTTTCGGCCGCCGGCATCAGTGTTTTGTTGACCTGGAAAAATGGGAAAACGCCCTTTCCTATATCGGTGCCAATCCCAACAT
This sequence comes from uncultured Smithella sp., assembly GCA_964460865.1. GTDB lineage: Bacteria > Desulfobacterota > Syntrophia > Syntrophales > Smithellaceae > UBA8904. Next base: position 9,749 of record CAYWRV010000041.1, read on the forward strand.
CCGCGACGTGCTGCTCTCCGGCGGCGACCCTCTCATGCTGTCTGACGACCGCCTGGAGTGGCTGCTCGGGCGTCTCAAAAAAATCAGACATGTAGAACTGATCCGTATCGGCACGAAGATACCGGCCGTGCTTCCTCAACGGATAACACCCGCTTTGGCGGCAATGCTGAAAAAATACCACCCTCTTTGGATGAGTATCCATGTCACCCATCCCGACGAGCTGACGCCGGAAATGAGTGCCGCCTGCATCCGCCTGGCCGACGCGGGAATTCCACTGGGCAGCCAGACTGTTCTCCTGACCGGTATCAACGACTCCGTCGTGACCATGACCAGACTGGTGCATGGTCTTTTACAGATCCGCGTCCGCCCCTACTATCTTTACCAGTGCGACCCGATTGCCGGCTCATCCCATTTCCGCACGCCGATCAGCAAGGGACTGGAAATCATCGAGGGCCTGCGCGGCCACACCACCGGCTACGCCGTGCCCACCTATGTAGTTGACGCGCCCGGCGGAGGAGGGAAAATCCCGCTGCTTCCCGAATACGTCGCCGGCCGGGATCAGGACGGTTTGATATTGCGTAATTATGAAGGGAATGTATTCCGCTACCCGGAAAACCATGCCGATGCGAAAGACATTCACTAACAGCATGTTCGCCCATACACACAAAGCGAAAAAGCGTGATCGCAAAGAAATCATCATCGGCCTGACGTATGACCTGCGCGATGATTATCTGCAAGAAGGCTACTCACCGGAAGAGACGGCCGAGTTCGACAGGTCCGACACCATTCAGGCCATTGAAAATGTGATCCGTGAACAGGGCTTCATAACGGATCGCATCGGCCATGTCAAAGCCCTCACGCTCCGTCTGGCCGGAGGCGATCGCTGGGATCTGGTCTTCAACATTGCCGAAGGGCTTTCCGGTTTCGGCCGCGAGGCGCAAGTGCCGGCCCTTCTGGATGCTTTTTCCATCCCTTATACTTTTTCCGATGCGCTGGGTCACAGTATGGCCCTGCACAAGGCAATGGCCAAACATATCGTCCGCGACCTGGGTATCCCCACGCCGGACTTCGCCGTTGTCGCCTGTCCGGCAGACATTGACCTCGTCAGTCTTCCTTACCCGCTTTTTGCCAAACCTGTGGCGGAAGGCACAGGCAAGGGAATAACATCGCGTTCAAAAATCGACAATGAGCAGGACTTGAAAGAAATCTGCCAGTATCTTATCGAGACCTTTTCTCAACCGGTACTGGTTGAAACTTATTTGCCGGGCCGTGAATTCACGGTGGGCATTGTCGGTTCGGGAAAGGCGGCGCGGGCCCTGGGGGCAATGGAGGTCATTCTCAACCCGGCGGCGGAGCCGCACGCCTATTCCTATGACAACAAGGAACATTATGAAAACCTCGTAAGATACGCTCTTGTAGAGGATCGGGAGGCGCGTGAGGCGATCGAAGTTGCACTGGCGGTCTGGCGTGGCTTGAATCTTAAAGATGCCGGCAGGATTGATTTGCGCTCCGACGCTGATGGCCGCGTTCATTTCATGGAAGTCAATTCTCTGGCCGGTCTCAACCCGGACCGCTCCGACCTTCCCATACTCTGCCGGCTGGCCGGCATCCCTTACAATCGGATCATCACGGAAATTCTGATCTCGGCGTTGGCACGCGCAGGTATTATAACGGATGACGTGACACCCGGTACTCATATATGAAGAAAATAGTCATCTTACACACTGATGTGTCGCAGGATGCGTCCGAAGATGAGCTGGATTGTCTCCGGCAGGCCGAAGCTGTTTTTGAAGCCCTTACTCTCTCCGGCCATGATCCGGTTTTAATGCCGTTTGTCCCCGATTTGGCCGCCAACATCGACAGGCTGCACCAAATCAGTCCGCGGGCGGTTTTCAATCTGGTGGAAACCGTTGCCGGGAAGGGAAGCCTCGTCTATCTGGCTCCGGCGCTGCTCGACACCTTGAACCTCCCCTACACCGGTTGCCGCACGGAGGCGATGTTTATCACCTCCAATAAGCCGCTGGCCAAGAAGATGATGCATCAGTCGGGTGTCGCCACGCCTTCGTGGATCTGTGAAAACGATGCTCTTCAGGGCGTTCCTCAATCGGATACCTTCATTATTAAAGCATGCTGGGAGGAGGCATCGGTGGGTCTGGATGAGGGCTGTGTAGTTCAGTCGCCAGGCACTGACGATCTCGCTGTCACCATACAAAGAAAAAACCGGGAATCAGGCTTTTCCTGGTTCGCCGAAGAATATATCGATGGACGGGAATTCAATATCGGCTTGCTGGCGGGAGACACAGAAATCATCGTCCTGCCCGCAGCGGAAATCCTTTTTGTTGATTACCCGTGGCAAAAACCTAAAATACTTGATTACCGCTCTAAATGGGTCGAAGGCTCCTTTGAGTATGAGCATACAGTGCGCACATTTGATTTCACCCGGCGCGACGAGAAGCTCATCTCCAGCATGCGAGGCATTGCCCTCCGGTGCTGGGAGTTGTTCGATTTGCGGGGATATGCCCGGATCGATTTTCGTGTGGATAAAAACGGCCTCCCCCTGGTGCTGGAAGTTAACGCCAACCCCTGCCTGTCACCGGACGCCGGTTTTGCCGCCGCCCTTGCCCGGGCGGACATCTCTTACCAAAGAGCGATAGATTTGCTGGTTATTGACTGTTTAAAATAATTTTTGGAGGATAAAGAAGTTTTGCTTAAACCTGTTATTTTGCTCTCATTTTCTAACTTATTTATGACCTTTGCCTGGTACGGCCACTTGAAAAATCTCAACGACAAGCCTTTATTTTTGGTCATTATGGTCAGTTGGGGAATCGCCTTTTTTGAATATACACTGCAGGTGCCGGCCAACCGGATAGGCTTTCAGTATTATGATTTGGGTCAACTGAAAATCATTCAGGAAGTCATTACGATGATTATCTTTATTTTATTCGCTGTCTTCTACATGAAACAGCCTATAAAAATGGACTTTTTGTGGGCAGCTTTGTGCATGGTCGGAGCGGTTTACTTTGTTTTCCGCGGCGGCCTCACACTTAACGCATAATAAAATGAATTCATTAAGCTATCGTCAAGACGTTCTCCCCTCGGACCCGGCGGCTGTGTTGCAAATTGTCCGCTCCAGCGGCTTTTTCTCACCAGCGGAGATCGAGCTCGCTGAGGAACTGGTATACGACAAGCTTACCAACCCGGAGAACAGTTCCTACCGGTTTTTATTTGCCGAGCATCGCGACTTGGTCGTCGGCTACACCTGTTATGGACTGATACCAGCAACTGACGGAAGTTATGACCTGTACTGGATTGCCGTCACAGACGCAATACGCGGCAGGGGATTGGGGAAACAACTTCTTCTAAAAACTGAAGAGATAATCAAGTGCCTCAATGGAAGGCGGGTTTACGCGGAAACATCGTCACGTGACTTGTACCTGCCGACCAGGCTCTTCTACGAAAAGTGCCGCTACCTGCGCGAGGCTGTTCTGGTTGATTTCTACGCGCCGGGCGACAGCAAGATGATTTATTGCAAAATTCTGAAATGATTAATTAATATCGATGATTACGAATTATTTTATTTTAAAACCTTGCAATTTGGCCGATAATTGGCTACAGGTTCGCTGGCTTTAGTCAATGTAGCTTTTACACCCACAGGAACGAAGGAGGCCAAATCCATGCGCCTGTTTCCGAAAGAAGAAAATTTTTTTGAGCTGTTTGAAGAA
>CAYWRV010000042.1:0-11194 GCA_964460865.1 uncultured Smithella sp.
TTGCCGCAAAAATGAATATCTCGCGTGCCACGTTGTACAGAAAAATGAAACTCTATGGCCTGAAGTAGCAGGGAGGGTAGCTGATAGCTCGGGGCTCGTAGCGCATTGAGGGGTAGATTATTAGAAGATTAGAGGATTAGAGGATTAGAAGATTAGAAGGTTGGAAGATTGGATGATTAGAAGATTAGAAGGTTGGAAGATTGGATGATTAGAAGATTAGAGGGTTAGAGGGTTAGAGGAAGTATGATAGCTGATAGCTGCTAGCTCGTAGTTCAAAGGTAACATATTTAAAAAACTCCGCTTGCCCTGAGCCTGTCGAAGCCTGCCCTGAGCCTGTCGAGGGGGGGGAGTGAGCGGGAATATGATTTGCCGTTCATGGTTCGACAGGCTCACCACGAACGGTCCATAAAACATCACCACGAACGGTCAGTAAAACATCACCACGAACGGTCAATAAAAGCCGAGCACGAACGGGCAATTAAGCGCGAAGCGCATCCTTCTTATCCTCCGCCGGCGGAGGTGGCCTGCTTCAGCGGGCCGGAGGTGGAGAATAGCTCACAGCTCGTAGCTCATGGCTCATAGTCCATGGTTGATGGTTCACCGCTTCCTGTCCCCCGGCCGGAGACTGTGTCGCAATTATTTTTGTGACGGGAGATTTATCCGCATTTCGCATGAGCAATCGCCCGCAGACGGCCGCCAGACAGTCCGCTATCTGAACCGGCAGGCTGCTATTCGCGTTTGCCGCACGAAAAAAAGGGAGAGAAGCATGCTTCTCTCCCTTTTGAGTAAGCGGATCTGTTTTTTATTCATTCATCGCGTATTCGCCATTCAGGGAGATGACATATTTCTTCCAGACCCGGTCATACTGGGCATCGTCCTGGGCGGAGAGGATCATCATGATCTTTGTGAAGTATTCTCGCTGATCGTCACGTGTTTTGTGCATGCCGAAAATCTGGTGGGCGAAGCGGGCAAAATCGCGCACCATGAAGTCGAAGATCTGGTTGAGCACATCCGGGTCGATATTGTCAAATTTGGCCTGCTCCAGAATCAACTGGCCATAGACCACGACGGAGAACATCTCGCCCAGCGGGAGCGAGAAGGACGGATCCATATCCTGAGCCTTGTCCGGCCCCGCCTTTTCCAGCATTTCCCGGAAAAGTTCAATCTGTTTGATGAAAATATCCACGTTGGGCAGATTTTTGTTTGCCTCGAAGACAGGTTTGTAATCGTGGAATTGTACGGTACCCAGGCCTCTGGTGGGGCCCTGATTGAATAAAAACATATCGTCTTTGAGCCCGAAGTCCGGCTTTATCTCCGGATATTCCATCGGATTGAAAAAGTAATTCTTCATGAATTTACGGATGAGCTGGACATTGACATGAACGGTACCCTCCAGTTTGGACGGGCCGCGCACGTCGGCTGATGCAAGCGAAAAGTATGTGTCCTTCTCAAAGCCTTTGGCCGCAATCACTTCCCAAAGCAGATTGACCACATCCTCGGCCTGAAGCGTCACTTTCATCTTGCTGGTGGGATTGTAAAGCAGATAACGGCGGTCGTCAGGGCCGGCGTTCCGGAAATAATCTGTCGCCCGCCGCTGATAGAGTTTCATGCCGATGATACGAAGCCAGGCGTCCATGAAATTTTTACGTACATGTGGCATGTCCGTTACGGGCAGACCATAGAGAATCCGGTTGGCGGCATGGGTGATGGCTTCGTAAAAACAATGCTCGGTGATTCCGAGTGATCCCGGCCCGATATTGAATTTACCGATGTTGACCGTGTTGAGTGAGCAGTCCCAGGCGTGTGATCCGCGTGACAGGATGTCGTCTTCAGTTATGGGGTAGTCATGCAGGGCGAAATTGGAAACGTACTGCTGGTGGGACACGACGTTCTTTTTCAGCTCATACGCCTTGTGGCGGAAATTGGTGACGAAAAAGGTGTAGTCGTCCGTGCCGTCCTTTATTTTTCCCAGTGTCGAGACCATTTCCGCTTCGTTACCGTTGCCGATATAGTATTTTTCGCCATTGGCCACCCAGGTACCGTCGCCTTTGGGTGTGAGCGAAGTTTCGGTTGAGTAAATGTCCGCGCCGTGCTCACGCTCGGAAAGGCCGAAGGCGAAGATGGCGCCTTTTTTCAGCAGCTCGGCCGCCTTTTGTTTTGCCTTTTCATTGGAGCTCATCCAGATCGGCCCCAGTCCCAGGATGCTGACCTGAAAACAGTACCAGTAGCCGAGTCCGTAAAAGGCGAGAAGCTCGGAAAACTCACTGTTGCGTGCCGTGTCCCAGCGGCAGTCGGGATCTCCCCCGCCGTACTGACTGGGGGTGAGCAGTTTGGCGAAAATCTGTTCCTTGCCGATAAAATCGACGAATTCCCGGTACCAGACTTTTTTATTGAAATCTTCGGTGATCCTCGTCTTGCCCATTGTCTCAAAAAAGTTGATGGTTTTATCCATGATGGCGCGGGAACCTTCATCGGACATCAGACTCTTGTACTTTTTCGGCTGCAACAGATAGTTCATGTTCAACTCCTTTGTTTTTTGATCATGAATTTTTTAATGCCCTGGCGGCATTACTTTTTGCAGGAGCACACTTACAACTTTTCAGCCAAAAGAGCCAGCAGCAAAATTAGCATCTCCCCTACCGGACTTTTTTCCGGTACGTAAAAATTATCTTGACTATTATGGGTGCTGGGGCAGAATGTCGTGGCTGAAAAATTTTTAAGGAGAAGAAATGAAGGAATTGAACTATATGGATATTGCCCGAGAGGCAATGGGTAAAATAAGAAAAGGTGCATTTTTGACAGTGCAATCAGAGGCCGGACTAAATACCATGACCATCGGATGGGCGACGTTCGGGTTTATCTGGCAGCGACCGATCCTGATGGTGGCGGTGCGACCCACCCGCCACACTTTCGGGATCATCGAGAAGGCGGCCGATTTCACGGTGAGTATCCCATCTGGAAATATGCTCAAGGAGACTTCGTTTTGCGGAACCAAATCCGGCCGTGATGTGGACAAGTTCAAAGCCTGCAATTTAAAAACCGAAAGCGGACAGAAGACGGTATCGCCCATCATCTCTGTGGCCGGCATTCATCTGGAGTGCCGGATAGTCTTTAAATCCGCGATGGATCCCGATTATCTTGACGCAGCCTGCGATCGGGCGCTTTATCCCCGTAAGGATTACCACACTCTTTATTTTGGCGAGATACTGGCATGTTATGAAATTTAATAAAGGAGGAAGATATGTTTACCTATCATGATGTTCAACTGGAGGTTAAAGACAAAATTGGTACCGTCGTACTCAACCGTCCCGAGGCCAGAAACGCTTTTAACGGCGGTATTCTCAAAGGACTCTACGATGCGGCGGCCCATATTCTTGGTGACCCGTCCATCAGAGTAGCTATCATTACCGGTGCGGGTGACAAATCCTTTTGCGCCGGTATAGATCTGAAGATGATCGCTGCAGGTGAGGATTTGTCAAGCGAAATGAAACGGCATGATCGTTTCGGCCAAATCCAGATTTATCGTGACTGCTTTACCGCTTTCGAAAAATTGCCGGTCCCGGTCATTGCCGCCATCAACGGTTTCTGCTTCGGAGCTGGCCTGGAGCTGGCGCTTGGATGCGATATCCGCCTGGCTGATGAAACTGCGCAGTTTTCCATACCCGAGGTGCAGCTGGGAATCATCCCCGACGGAGGCGGCACGCAGCGCCTGCCCAGAGTGGTGGGTGTCGGCAAGGCCAAAGAGCTGATTTACACCGGCAGACGAATCGACGCGCAGGAGGCGCTGCGGATAGGCCTGGTCGAGCACGTCTATCCCAAAGCTAAACTCATGGAAGAGGCAATGAAGCTCGCCGGGGAAATTGTGAAAAACGGCGAGCCTGTGCTCGGCTGCAAGCGGGCGATCAACATCGCCGTCAACTACTCATCCGACGTGGGGCTTTTGTTCGAGTCATCGACGCAGCAGGCCTATCTGCAGGCGTTCCAGGACGGAGCAGGTAAGATGCTCGATAGCGTGAAAAAGGAAAAATAATACCTCAATCACGTGGGTCAGGCCCGCTTATGAGACCATTTCGGCGATGATTTCGGCGATGGGCTTTATGTCTTTAATCAATGCGCCTACCTGGCCACTGCCGAAAGCCGCTCGCTCGTAATCACCGGTGGCCTCAGGATTGCGCTCCAGAAGCGGAGTCAGGTTTTTCACCGACTGGTCGGCAAGCTTTTCCTTGATCCAGGGCGTGATGATGAGCCTTTGCGCCATCCGCGTGTCCTCAAGCGGGATCAGGCCGGTTCCTCCGTCTGTGCACTCCACGATGGCTTTTTTCCATGCGGCACCGGCTGGGCTTTCTTCGGATGCCAAAAATCTCGTTCCCACCTGGACTCCTTGAGCGCCCAGGGCCATAGCAGCCCGGTACCCGCGTGAGTCGGCGATGCCGCCTGCCGCTACAATCGGCACATCCACTGCGTCTGCCACCAGGGGAACAAGAACCATAGTGGAGGATTCGGAACCGGTGGTTCTCAAGCCGCCGGCTTCCGAGCCGACCACTACCAGTCCGTCGGCGCCCGCCTTTACCGCACTGATGGCGTGGGCTGCCGCCAGGACAACGTGAATGCCTTTCATTCCCAGATCATGGATGACCGGGTAGATGTCCCGGGGTGAGCCCACCGAAGTGGTGACGGTTTTTACGCCTGCGTCCGCCAGAATTTTTAAAAACTCACCGCTTGACGGATTCAGCAAAACAACATTGGCTCCGAAAGGCTTGTCCGTCAGCTTGCGCACATCGTCAATGAGACGGCGGACCGTGTCGCCGTCGTTAATGAAGCCTATCGCCAGCAGGCCGTAGCCTCCCGCCTCGCTCACGGCGGCAACCATTTGGGGGCTGTTGAACATACCGATCGGACCTTGAATAATCGGATAACGGCAACCGAGCATTTCCAGCAATTTTGACATGGGGTCAACCTCCATAAATTAATTTTATTTTCAAATCACTTCAAACATATCTGTGCCCCGGGTAATATAGGTACTCCACAGGGCCATTTTGCCATCTTCAATCTTCATCTGTTTTTTCTCATACCGGGTCCTTGAAGTTGGGAGGATTGCCGGTGAGTTGTGAGTTTACCGCCTCTAACTGGTTGGCGCTGCCCATCAGCTTCATCATAAGTTGGGATTCCATCATAAGGCCGCGGGCTGAATCGCCGTGCCAGACCTCATTTATCAGCTTTTTGGCGGCACGAACGGCATCGGGGTTTTTCGAGGCTATTTCACGGGCGAGCGCCATGGCCTCATCGAAGGGATTGTCGCTTAAATGAGTGATTAATTTTAGCCTCAGAGCTTCTTCACCTTTTATGACTCGGCCCGTAAAAATGAGTTCCTTGGCCACGTCGATCGGCAGGACATCGCGTATTGTCTGCGTCAGACTCATGTCCGGGATAAGGCCCCAGCGCATTTCCATGACGGAAAATTTGGTATCCGGTGTGCTGAACCTGATATCTGCGCCCATGGCGATCTGCAGGCCGCCGCCGAGAGCCACTCCGTGAATGGCGGCGATCACCGGCATGGGCAGCTCTTTCCAGCCGTAACAGATATGCTGATAGACGTTGGTGATTCTCTCTTTGTAACGCTCGGTAAGATTCGGGAACCTGTTGTCACCGGATTGCATGGCCGCGAAGTTTTCAATATCGAGGCCGGCGCAAAAGCTCCTGCCTTCGCCTGAAATCACCACCACCCTCACGCCCGGTCGGGAGGCCAGATCATCGATCGCCTCCGCGATCGCGTCAATCAGAGCAAAGCTCAAAGCGTTATACTTGTCGGGACGGTTGAAGCGGACATCCGCAATATGGTCTGCTACGCTTATTTTTACCAATTCACTAATAGTGCCCCCTTTATTTTTTTACATAGCCTCCACCCGGCACGGCACAAAACGGTGCTGCGGTGTGCCGAAGCGGTCGCGGTGTGTGTTTTTTGTCAGACGGTTCACATTGGCCCCGTATTTGACACCGTTATACACCAGGCCGAAGCCATGGGGCATGGTGACATAACCGGGCCTGGTCGTGTCCGTAATTTCCAGCTCGATTTCCTCCACGCCCGCCTCCGTGCTGACACGCACCTGTTGGCCATCCTGAAAATTAAGGCGAGCCGCATCGTCAGGATGCATCGTCAGTGTGCAGGCGCGTATGCCTTTGTTCCATGCCGGGTCGCGCATATTGGTGTTGGCGTTCGTTTCCACATGGCGGCCGGCCATCAGGATGAGCGGGAAGGAATCGGGGAGAGTCAGCGCCTTTAATTCCTGCGCCGGTTCAATTGTTTCCAGCTCCTCGAGCAATTCAGGGATATGCAGATTGATCCTCCCGTCGGAAGTTTTCAGGCCGGAGAAGTTGTCGTCCGGATCGATTTTGCCCACCCAGATGCCTTCGGGATGGTCAATAAGTTGCTGAAAGATTTCCTCACCCAGTCCCGGCCCCGGCTTGAAGCCGGCCCGTTCGGCGTTTTTATGAAAGGCTGCGGGAGCGCTTTGGAGCATCCCCCAAAGTGCGGACAGGTGTACCGAGCCCAGAGCCTTGCCCAGCGTTTTTCCTAAAATGAACGGCATGGTTTTCAAAGCCTTCGGTTCGCCGGCAACATATTGCATCAAAGCCTTCGCAAAAGCGGGACGGCTCTCCATTGCGGCCTTGTACAGATAATCCGGAATCGGCGGGACGAGGCCCATTTTGTCGGCGATGCGCAGATGAATTTCGCCCATTTCCATCTGCTCCCCATCCGGCTCGATAATCGGTCGGCGCATTTGAAAGTGAATGCCCGGGTAAGTGACAGGGAAAAAAGTGCTGTCCCATGATTCATAACCGCTTCGTGACGGCAGAACGTAATGGGAAAGAGTCGCCGTTTCCGTCATGGCAATCTCCGCCGTTACCAGAAGCTCAAGCTTTCCAAACGCATTTTCATAGGCGGTGGTGTCGGGGTATGAGCGCAGCGGGTTGGATCCGGCAACAAGCACCGCACGCAGCCGCTCCGGGTGGTCGTTGAGGATTTCCTCCGGCATGACGCTGGGTGGATAAATACCGCAGACCGGAAAAGAATTTGTGGCAACCGTTCGCCAGGTCTTGGGATTGGTTTCGTCCGAGTGCGAACCGATGGGTATCATATGGCCGGGCAGAACGTTACCACCGGGAATGCAAAGCCTCCCGCAGATAGACTGCAAGATGACAATAAGATAAGAATTGAGCGCTCCATGACGCCCCATGTAGATCCCCAGATCGTTACGCAGAGCTGACTTACGTGTGGCGTAAAGACGGGTCACCTTATAAACTTCATCAAAGTCCAGTTCACAGACTTCTATGGCGGCGCGCGCGTCGAAATTTTCAAAATAAGATCTTATCCGGTCAAAACCGCCGGTGCGTGACTCAAGATAGTCTTTGTTTTCCCATCCTTCTTTCAGGATGATGGAAATCATCGCCTTCAGAAGCAATGAATCAGTCCCCGGCCGGATGGGCAGATGGATGTCGGCGAGTCGGGCCGTTTCTGTTTTTCTTGGATCGACAACGATAAGCAGTTTGTCTTTGTCTTTGGCAAAACGCCTGAGCTTAAGCGGCGCCTGGGGCATCTGGTGGCTTTGCATCCCGTTCCAGCCTATGGCGAAAAGTAGATCGGCGTTGTCCGCATCGGGGCGGTCATGCAGGTATTGCCGTCCGTGGGTGTGGCCGATGACCCAGAAGGCGCTGGCAAATTCCTGGCCCAGGGCGCTGTAGTGGTATTGTGAGCCCAGGCCACGCAGCAGACGCACGCCGAAGCCTGCTTCAAAATGACAGCCTTGCATGGAGCCGCCCATATAGGCGAATGAGCGTGGGCCGTGCGTACCGAGGATGCTTTTGAGCTTTCCGGATATTTCGTCTATTGCCTGGTCCCAGGATATGCGTTCGAATTTGCCGCCTGTTTTTTTAAGCGGATATTTCAGCCGGTCGGCATTGTGTTGGTGATAGGCGATTTGCATGCCTTTGCGGCACACATAGCCCTCGCTTTTGGCGTTGGTTTTATCCGCCCTGACCTTGACGATGCGGTTATCTTCCACTTCGATTTCCAGTCCACAGTTCTGCGGGCAAAGGACACATCCGGTCTTATGAATTGTTCCCATGATTACTCCTTTTCTCCGGCGGCGCGGCCGGGATGAGATGCGTCATCAGGCTTGCGGGCTGGAAAGACGCAGGGTTTGAATGATGCTGAACAGTTCCTTTATCTGCTTTTCGCTCAGCTGGTGCAAAAATTCCCGATTGGCGCTAACCAGAAGTTCGGCAGTTTCACGCCCCAGCGCCTTGCCTTTGGGTGTCAGGTGGATGTGAATGGAGCGGCGGTCATCCGGGTTGCTTCTGCGCTCCAGAAAACCGGCGGCTTCGAGCCGGTCCAGAATGCCGGTAAGAGTTGCACTGTCGAGCTCGGTGCGTTTACCCAGCTCGCTGGAGCTGATCTGGTCTTCTTCAGTCAGAAAACCCAGCACCATGGCCTGGACCGATGTAAGATTCAATTCGGCGACTTTTTGAGTGAGAAATTTACTGGAGAGCTGGTAGGCTTTAGCGAATTGAAAAAATATGCAATCATCTCCACGCATATGATCTCCGATATGCTCGTGCACAAATTACTTGTATGCAAGTATATTTGAAAAATGAATTATGTCAAGAAATATTATTTTTGGGGTAACTCCGGCGGACAAATTCCAGCCGCTTCAGGCATCAGCGGCCGGACGAACAGCCGGGGCAAAAAAACACATGATGATTTGTTGCAGGGTTGGCAAGGGAAGGGCTGAAACTAAACCAGACTCTTCAACACTTCAAACAAATGTTTGCAGCAAGCCAATAAGGTGCTGCGCCTGCGTCATTTTTTTATGATCAGGGCATCCACTGCCTTGACACCCTTTTTAAAGGCCATAAGGGGATTGATGTCCAGTTCCTGGATGGTATCGCCATGTCGCGTCACCACCTCTGAGACGCGCATGATCACGTCGGTAAGGGCGTCGAGATCAACGGGCGGTTTACCGCGCATGCCCAGGAGGAGCTGGTAGCCTTTAATCTCGCGGATCATTTCCTGTGCGTCGTTTAGGGTGATGGGCGCCACACGCAGTGAAATGTCTTTCAGTGCTTCGACAAAAATTCCTCCCAGACCGAACATGACGACATGGCCGAAAACCGGGTCCCTGGTGCTTCCGACGATAATCTCGAGCCCGTCTTTGACCATTTCCTGAACGAGCACCCCCTGGATGTCGGCGGCGGGATTGAATTTACGAGCCCGGCTCACGATTTCCTTGAAGGCACTGCGAACTCCAGCATCGGAGCGAATATTCAGTAAAATGCCGCCTGCCTCCGTCTTGTGCCGGATCTGGGGAGATTGAATTTTCATGGCGACCGGATAGCCTATCCGGCGTGCAATACGAACCGCCATCGCCGCGGAAGTCGCCATACCCTCGTTCGTCACGGCAATGCCACAGTCTTTCAGGATTTCCTTGGCCTCATATTCGGAAAGAGGCGTATCCGAGTTCAGCAGTTCGATTGTTGCAGGGGAGGGACGGACTTCAACCGTTTTTGTCTCCAGGGAGGCTTTTTCGAAATCCCTTAATTTTTTTGCATACCATGATAGATTCTTCATGGCGGTGATGGCATGGAGGTGATCGGAAAAAACCGGTACTCCCGCTTCCCTGATCGCTTCAACAGCCCCAGTGACTGCTTTTGAGGGATTCATCACGTAGGTGGCCATGGCAATGGGCTTATCCGTGGATTTGAAAGCTTCAATTACGTCGTTGGCCAGAACCGACGCCATGTGCGCCATGAACCCCATCGCCAGTGCGATCATGTGGATATTTTCATCTTCGATCAGGGCTTTGAGGCACTTCCCCAGCATTTCCGGTTCGGAGACGGCCACAGCAGTGAGATCCACCGGGTTTTTCGCAGACCCGAAGGGAGGGAGATATGATTCGAGTTTACGGCGAGTTTCACCGGTGAATTCCGGCACATCAAGCCCCAGCCCCTCGGCATGGTCCGCCATCAGGACGCCGGCGCCGCCGGAGATCGACAAAATACCGATATTGTTCCCTTTCGGGAGCCGCCCGCTGCGGTGGAGGATAACAAAGGATATCAGCTCGCTTAAAGTCTCCAGACGAATGATGCCCATTTGTTTGAAAAAGGCATCATAGACCTGATCGTTGCCGGCAAGAGAACCTGTGTGAGATGATGCCGCTCTGGCTCCGGCACCGGTGCGGCCGACCTTCATGATCATTACCGGCTTTTTGAGCTCCAGGGCCATTTCGGCCGCCCGCCGCAATTTGGATCCGTCCTTGGCTCCTTCAAGATAGCCTCCCACCATTTTTGTTTCCGGGTTGTTGAGCATATAGGGCAGATAGTCTGAAAATTCCGTATCCGCTTCATTGCCCACACTCACGAAGGCATTGAAACCGACACCAGCCTGCACGGCCTGAAAGAACATCATCGTTCCGAATGCCCCGCTTTGTGTGACAAAGCCGAATGTCATGGGATGGACAGGTTCCAATTCGATGACGTTGGCAAAGCTGGCCATCATCGACTTACTCAGGTTGACGATGCCCACGCAGTTTGGGCCGAGAATGCGCAAGTTGTTTTTCCTGGCCAGCTCGGTCAGCTCCTGCTGGAGCGCTGTACCTTCCGGGCCGGCTTCCGCGAAGCCGGAGGTGAAGATCACCGCTGCTTTAACCTTCTTTTCGACGCACTGTTGGAGTTTTTCAAAAACCGTCTGTGCCGGGGTGCTGATGATGGCCATGTCGATCTCACCCGGAACGTCCGCCAGTTTGGCATAACAGGGGATTTGCCGAATCTGTTCGACATTGGGATTGATCGGATAAATCTTTCCGCTGTAGCCTCCCTTCAGGAGGGCATTCAGTGAGCGGCCCCCGGGTTTACGATAATCAGTTGATGCTCCTATGATTGCAATTGAGCGCGGGTTGAAGAAATACTCCATATGCAGGGGATCATTTTGAGAATCAGGCTTGTCCATCTCGGTACCACTCCTTCGTGTAAATTAAAAAACCTTCCGGCGATTGCTTTATCCCCGGGAGGCTTTGATTGCCTCACATAGCCATATTCAGAATGGGACTACCTGTCAAGATTAAAGAGGGGAGGGGGGAGAGGAGGGGGAGGTTACCAGAGAAGTTGACCGTTCATGGTTCGACAGGCTCACCACGAACGG
>CAYWRV010000042.1:11294-13456 GCA_964460865.1 uncultured Smithella sp.
GGGAGGTTACCAGAGAAGTTGACCGTTCATGGTTCGACAGGCTCACCACGAACGGTCCATAAGGTTTCCCGGGTACGGTCAATAAAGTTCACCACGAACGGTCAATAAGGCTCGCAACGAACAGCCGATGAAGCCCACCATGAAAGGGGCATCGGGAAACAGAAGGATATCAGATTAATTTCGGTAGCTGATTTGGCATTTTTTTCCAACTTTTGGGAAACCACTTTGTTTTAAGCAATGCAAAAGATGCATTGTGTTGGCTTTTAAAATAAAGCTCATGTATATTAGAACCGATAGTATAAAGTGGTGGGTGTCGCCGCGTCGATTCACTCACACCAGAAGAGAATTGAATTCCTGCTGATGTACAAAAAAGTAAGCGTTTGATCATATTATTTGGAAAACTGAAAAATTTATAGAAAGGAGAAATTTATATGTATAAAAAAATTCTTGTTCCCCTGGATGGTTCAAAGCTGGCGGAATACGCTCTGCCGCATGTGAAAAAAATCATGAAAGATGACCTTTCAAGTGAAGTCACCATCATCAGGGTATTTTCGGTGGATTTTCCCGAATTCAGAAACCTGCAGAAGCATCAGGCTTATCTCGAATTGAAAGACACCGCCATGGCAGAGGCCAAACAATATCTGGCGGATATTGAGGGAAAGCTTCGTGAGGATGGTCTGAAGGTGAATTCCGTTCTGATAGAAAGCGACCGGGCAGCTACCATTATCACAGATTATGCCGCCGACAACGGAATTGAAATTATTGTCATGGTCACTCGCGGCTATACGGGGCTGATCGGCAAGTCCCCCGGAACTGGAAAGAGAACCATGCTGGGCAGTGTGGCCATGAAAATTCTGCATGAAGCCAGCGTGCCGGTCCTGCTGGTAAGGGCTGATTACTGTATGGGAAAATGACAGTCATTTCATTATGAACCGGTTTTAAATTTATTTTTCAATTCAATGAGCGAAGGGATGCCGGTGCGGCCGCCCATTTTTGTGCTGACCATGGCGGCCGCCCATGCGCCAAGATCAAGTGACTGTTCTGCGCTCCAGCCAACTACAATCCCATAGGTGAGGCCGGCGTGGAATGCGTCGCCACAGCCGGTCGTATCAATTGCTTTTACTCGATAAGCATCCTTTTGTATCCAGCGGCCATCTGCCAGCGCGATATAGCCTTTTGAGCCCAGTGTCACGCCGGCGAGCTTCACCCCCATACCAGCCAGTTTAAGGCATGTATCGGGATGTGTTTCGGAAAATGCATTGGAAAAAACCTCCGACGTTACAACGCAATCACTCAAACGTATAATGTCGGTCATGCCATCGCGCAGGGTGCCTGCGTCCAGAATGACGGGAATTCCCGCGTCTTTTGCCCTGCGGCATGCCCAAAGGCAGGCCTCCGTGTAAAGTCCGTCGATATGCAGGGCCGAGCTTTGCAAAAGAATATCGGTATTTATTTCATCTGGTTTGAGCTCTTCTCCGGTGGGGCGCTGCCAGAAAATCGTCCGTCTTGCCAATGAGGGCTCACTCACGATAAAGGCGAACTGGGACTGCCGCTGCGGGCGAACCACAAGGCCTGTGGTATCGATGTTTTCGGCAACAAGAAAGTTACGTATCTGCTTTCCGAAATCGTCATCTCCCACCACACCGGCGAGGTGGACGTTAAGACCCCAGCGTTTAAGTGCGACCATGGCCGAAGCAGCCGGACCTCCGCCTTGAATTACCAGATCAGTGAATTCGCATTTAACGTCCGGCGGCGGGTAGGAAGAAATAAGGCCTATATAGTCAAGGGAACATTGACCTATGCCGAAGACAAGGGGAGCGCTGCTCAACAAATCATCCTCTCTGAACAAACGTCAATTTACCGCCGTATGACGGTCGGGATTTCAAAACCGTGCGTGAACGCAAATTAAACGCGTCCGCACAAATTATACAGGCAAGTAGCTTCAGGCAAAGTTGTTAATCAAAATAGTCATGCTGCTTTTTGGGAAGCGCATTTTTATCCACCTGAAAAAGTTCGATGAGGACATTGTCCGGTGCAGGGACCATGATATACTTCCAGGCGCCGACATCAGTGATGCCTTTGTTGAACGGCACGCCCATGGATTTCAATTTCTGCACGTCTGCCTCGAGATCATCGGTTTGAATACCGAAATGATGAATGCT
>CAYWRV010000043.1:0-13409 GCA_964460865.1 uncultured Smithella sp.
TACCGTTATCTTCAAATCAACCTCCTGATGAATTCACTAAAGAGGATAAACCTCATAACACCCGTATCCGCAAATATGTTTTTGAACGCGGCTTTTCCATAACACATCAATAAGAAAAGTCAATCTGCTGGGGCAAGGCGGAAATGAAATGTGTTTGTTTCAGAGGATACATCTGCGTTTGGTTTTTCCCTCCTCCGGAGACAGTTTCATTAGCCTGAAAGCTTCATCGGACAAAGATGATCGGGACCAGGACTTGACAGCAGAATATTCAGTAAAATCAATCATCATGATAAATTTATATTGGACAATTACTGACAATAATTGTAATAACTACATCATCGCTCTTCATACGAAGAGCTTTTTTAAACGAGCCACAGTTCTCAATAGCATCACCCTGGCTCGTTTCATTGGAGCTGGATAAACATGCTTACCAGAAATAATGATTTCACACTTCCCCTGCGCCTCGATTTCCCCGACACAAAAAAATATCTTTTCACTTTCATCACGCTTTTTATTTTGCTTCTTGCCTCCTATTCAAACAGCTTTCACGGTCAGTGGCATTTCGACGATTTTCCGAACATCGTGGAAAATACAAATATCAGGATTAAGTCGTTTTCTCTGGAGGAAATGAAAGGCTCTGTGACCGGTGTGTATACCAAAAGAAGCGCAAGACCGCTTGCCTATCTTAGCTTTGCGATAAACTACAAATTCGGCGGGCTTGACATCTTCTACTTCCATCTGGTGAATTTTTTTATTCACTACCTTACGGCCTTGTTCCTTTTTCTCTTTATTTACAACCTCCTCAAAGTGCCGCTTCTGAAGGAGAGATATGCCCACATGAGCTACAGTGTCGCTCTCATTGCCACAATCATCTGGGCTGTCCACCCCCTGCATGTGAGCACCGTTTCCTACATCGTCCAGAGGATGTCGGCCATGGCCGCCCTGTTCTATATCATGTCGATGTATTTTTATCTGAAAGCCAGGATGTCTCAAAAAATCCACCTTTCCGTTCTTCTTTTTGCGCTGTGTATCCTCTCTGCCCTTGCCTCTTTTCTTTCCAAGGAAAACTCCGCGCTTTTGCCTGCGGCTATTTTACTCATCGAGCTTTTGCTCATCCGGGGGGCCGGCAAAGATAATCTCTTGAAGCTGGGCAAATATTTGATTGTGCCCTTGTTATTTGTCGTGGTGATTGGATATATCTACACAGGCGGCTTCCTGAACGCCTTTGCCGGATATGCGATTCGTGATTTCACTCCTTTCGAGCGGCTTTTGACCCAGCCGCGTGTAATCCTGTTTTACCTGTCCTTACTTTTTTATCCCGTCACAGCCAGAATGACGATGCTGCATGACATCCCCCCTTCTCATTCGCTTTTCGACCCGTGGACTACTCTGCCCTCCCTTTTTATCATCGTGCTTATTATCAGCCTTGCCGTTTATCTGGCACGCAAGCAACCTCTCTTGTCTTTTTGTATTCTTTTTTATTTTTTGAACCACCTGATTGAAAGCACAGTACTGCCTCTGGAGATGGTATATGAGCATCGTAATTACTTGCCCTCGATGCTCCTGTTCGTACCACCGGCATATTTTTTCATCTATCTCATCGATTACTTTTCCTACAAAAAAACCATCCAGTTCGCGCTGGCCGCAGGTATCACCTGCCTCATGGTTTTGACGGCAACGGCGACATTCGCCCGTAATAATGTATTTGCAAATGATTTTCTTTTATGGACTGACAATATACAAAAAACACCCGGCCTGAGCAGGCCGCATGCCAATCTGGGGAGGATCTACTTCAATTCAGGTGAGCGGCAAAAAGCGATTAAGGAATTTGAAAAGGCGCTTGCCATAAACAGATTTGACAACAGGCAAGTTGCGGCACAGCTGAAATCCAATATCGGTATCTACTACTTTGTCGAGGGACAAAATGACCTGGCCATGCAATATTTTACAGAATCGGCACGGGAACTTCCCCGATACATGGACAATATTTTGTTCACAGCCAGAATTCATCTGCGCCAGGACAGGATCGATAAGGCCCGACAAATCATTGCCGGGGAGCTGAAAAAACACCCGGACAACGCGAAATTTGTCGTGATGTATAGTTTTATCCTTTTGAAAAAAGGCGAACTTGATGAGGCCAGCAGATACGCACGAAATTATCTGTCGAAAAGGCCGGACTCTCCTTATCCGCTCATGCTGATGGCGGAAATATCGCGCCAGGCCCGAAACTACCCGGCAGCGATTTTCTACTGGGAGAGGGTACGGGCAATCGAGCCGGAAAATCGATTCGCTAACCTTGCCTTGATTGAAATGTATTCAAAGACCGGCCGGGTGCAGCTCCTGGAGCGTGAGATAGCATTTTTGCTATCTTTGGCGGGGCCCTTAAAGCTTGGCGATTACATCAAGGAATTAACCAGAGATGAAAAGCTCACGATTTATGTTCCCCGCGTGGAAGATTTTACGTTCATTGAAACAAAGTGCCGGATGGTGAGCCATTAAACTCACCGGACCTGATTAGTCCTGCTCATTTGGTGGGCACACACCACAATTTCTTCCGACAGAGTCATAGGCACAGATACAGCTGCAGACGGAACCGTCTGCCGCCATGCGATCCCGGCTGTCATAAAAATCTTTTGCCGTCTCAGTTGAATACTCATAAGGACAATAAAAGGTGGTCTCCTTACCCAAATCGAAAGGCTGCCATGGAGAACCGGGACCTGTCGGGGGAGCCAAATCCGTACCGTCACTGACATGAATGGAAAGAGGGTCATTAAAGAGATCTTCCAAGGTGTCGGCGGGATTTTTATAGAAAAAACTGAAATGCAGATGAGGATAATGAGTAGCTATCGGATCTTTGACAATCAGATCGCCTATGACCTGTCCTCTGGCCACTGGATCTCCTTCGTTCACATAAATGCTTGTTCTCTGTTCGTTAAAAGCCTCTTCATCTTCCGTCTGCGGCTCGAAGATATAAGCCATATACCAATACTTGTTCATCTTCAGTATAACGACAACACTTCTAACCCCCGCCCCTGTTTCCCCATAGTCGATTAATTCCACACTGGCGGGTGCCGCGGCTACAAGCGGAACTTTTTTTGTCACGCCGGGAGAATCATCCCTAACCGCTATATCGATACCTCCGTGAGTCTCTAATCCTGCGTTATCCCAGGGAAAAAGAGCGAAACAATAATATTTATCGACATCATCAAAATTCTTCACAGGGAAATCCAGTCCCTCCACTGTGCCATAAAAATCAGATCCGGAATCTGAACATGAAAGGACCATGCACAAAAGGACACAGAAAATTACAAATACCAACGCCTGTTTTATAGTTTTTTTCACCATAATTGCTTCCTCACTGTCTGGTACTTTGAGACGGATTTATATCATAACCAGAAACGCCTGGATTTACAAGCATGGGGACACATCCGGATTAGCAATAACCTGTTTTAGCCAAACCTGAACACAAAGAAATTACCATTTGGGGGAGTTTGTTTGTCTAAATCATTATTGGTTTATCCCGTGGCTTTTTAATTAGACAACACCAAGCAGCATATAGGCCACTGAAAAGCGGCCGCTTTCCGGAATATAGCAGAGAATCTTTTCTCCTTTTCGCAACCGTCCGGAATGAAAAAGCTCTTCGAGGATGACATAGATTGACGCCGACCCGGTATTGCCCTTATCAGCCAGATTGGTAAACCACTTACCGTAAGGAACCTCAAACCCGATTGCCGCCATCGCCTCGTATACATGCTCACGAAAATATTCAGACGAGTAGTGAGGTAAAAACCAATCTATCGTGTCAGATCTGATACCGCGTCTGCTCATCGTGCGGGCCAATCCCTCCGTTACGGTAAGACGGATCACGTGCTCGCCGAGTATCTCAGTATCCTGCTTGAGGGCGAAATAATTTTTTCTGAGCGCCTCTTCGAGAGAATCGAGCTCGCGCCACCCGGTCATCGAACCATCTTCGTTTTTGTGCCCTCCCGCATACATGCAGGTTTCCATCTTTCCCGCATAAGAGACGTGCTCAATCCATTCTACACGCATCGAGATTGTGTCTTTGTTTTTAGTGGTCGATAGAAAAACAGCACCGGCTGCATCGGAGAGCATCCATCGCAGGAAATCCGATTCAAAGGCAAGAATCGGATGGTTTTTAAAATCCGGATTACCCGGCAAATGTTCGAAAAAGTTGGAGCGCAACAGTGACGAGGCCAACTCGGAACCAGTCGCCACTGCATTACCGGAGAGACCCAGGGCAACATTTGCATAGGCCGCCTTGATTGCGGTAATCCCCGACAGGCATATACCCGAGGTACTGATCACCTCACAGGGTCCTAATCCCAACTCTCCGGCAACCATAAGGCCATGTCCCGGAGCAATAAGATCGGCCATCGACGTTCCACAGCATAGACATTCGATGTCGTTCACGGAAAAATGATTGTAGGGCTTAAGGTGTCGTACCGCTTCTGCGGTGAGCGAGGCGTTGGTGTAGTTCAGTCTGCCGGTCGTACGGTCGATAGAATAGTAGCGAGTCCGGATGCCGTTGTTTTTCAAAACACGTGATTTGACGCGGGAACGGACATCGTGAATTTTCCCCAAAACTTCCTCGATTTCGTCGTTGGTCACAGGATCATTGGGTAAGAAAGCGGCAATGTCATTGATGAAAACGTCCATGAATCTCCTCTAATTTGGTTTGTGGGGGTTTTTATGCAGACTTTTGACAAGTTCTGCATATGCCCGATAAAATAATTCTTCAGGCATTTTCGTGCGGGTTACGGCATTTGTAAAAGTGTAATAGTCGAGGTCAAAAATGACAATTTCATTTTTCATTTCTTCGTAAAGTGCTGTGCCCGGCATCGGCGTAAGAACCGATATCACAGGAACCTCAATTTCGTTGGCAATGATGAACTTTTCAAGATTTGCGAAGTCCTTTTCCGTGTCCGCCGGTGACGCGATGAAGTCGCCGATGATGACGATGCCTAGCTGATGCAGCATATCAATCGCCCTTTGGATGACATCTTGCCGGTACTTCTTGTTGTACATCGACAATCTTTCATTCGTGATATCCTCAAAGCCAACCACCACTGCGTAAAGCCCGGCTTCTTTCCATTTTTTCATAAGGTCAAAATGCTTGACAACCGTATCGGCCCGTACATCGGCAAAAATTTTTTTCTTCAGTCCCGACTCGAGAATCATATCGCACAGAAGAGCGGCCTGGCCTGCATCGCCGAAAGTATTGGCATCAACGAATCGGACAAAGGGAATTTCGCCAAGAAGGGCCATGTCTCGTAAAACGGCTTTTGGAGAATGAGTCAGATACTTCCCACACGTTATTTTTGGTATAGTGCAAAAGGAACACTCATGAGTGCAACCGTATGCTGATATGACAAAGCCCATCCCCAGCCCCAGTTGTTCCAGATAATACTGATCTCTGTATCCCGTAACTAGATCGTAACGGGGCGGAATATCGTCCAGAATATCTTCCCTGCCGAAACGACGTTGTAGAAAAGACAGCGTCTTTCCTGGAGAAGTTGGGGCGATGCCCGCGATGGGCTCTGGCGTTTGCCCGCCGGCCAGCGCCTCAATCAGTTCGGCAAAACTCTTTTTGCCCAATCCGATCACGATATAGTCAAACTCCGGACGATTGAAATACTCAGGATCGTACGTTGCATGGCAGCCGCCAACCACCACTACGGCACGGCTTTGCCTGCGTACCTGGGCGGCCTGGCGGATGACTGTATTGGCCTCGCAGGTAAGTGAAGTAAAACCCACGACATCCGGAGAGAAAGATTCTAGAATTTCGGGGAAGGCTTGCGGTGTTTCACTTTTACCGTCAAAGATCCGGACATCATGTCCGTCAAGAGGGCCGGCCAGAACTTCCAGACCGAAGGGTTCACCCTTGAAGAGTTGTTTAAGAGATGTGATTCCGTATTGTTCTTCCGGAATGCTGCGCCCACAATTGGGCGGGTTGACAAGCAGTACCTTCATCTTTTAGCTATTTAGCACCGACTCATTGTTTTTTAGGGTTACATCAATCGGACTTTCTTCAAGTGTTTAACCAGGCAACATCTTACTCACAACCCGGTGGAAAAATGAAAATCCAATTTCATACAATCTTTTTCATTATCTGGTTGCAAATTCCGAGCTTGCCTATCACAGTTTGCACCCACGGCCAATTGGCGAATCAGCTTTAACTTAAAATAACTACTGCATGACAAGAATCTGAAAAATCTTGTGCTACATATTCGTTCAAATGTTCTTTCCCGAAGGGAAATAATTCCGACATAATGATACTGCAGGCCGGGATTGAATAAATTCGCTGTGAATTACTTTTGGCAAAATAAGCCTGTCAAGCTCGGATATGTTTTGGTGCCTGAATAAGGGCACACTGATATGTATGCCCATTGTTGGAAATGGTCGGGGCGGCAGGATTTGAACCTGCGACATCTTGGTCCCAAACCAAGCGCGCTACCTGACTGCGCTACGCCCCGAAGGTCCCCGTGAGTGATTCTCCGGTCAAATATTCTTTCAGTTTTTGAAAAGCCCGGCCGCGATGGCTTATTTTGTTTTTGATCTCGGGCGGCAGCTCGGCTGCCGTCTGGTTCGCCTCCGGCCACAAAAAAATCGGGTCATATCCGAAGCCGTTTGTGCCGCGGGCTTCATCGATAATCAATCCATCCCATTTGCCCTCAAAGGCGTGATAGTCCCCATCCGGGTTGTACAAAACCAATACACATCGAAAAGATGCCCTTCTTTCCGAGGGGGGGACATCTTTGAGTCTGGATAAGAGGATGGCGTTGTTTTCCTCGTCCGTGGCTCCCTCACCTGCGTAGCGCGCGGAATAAACTCCCGGTTCACCTCCGAGCGCCTCAACCTCGATTCCGGAGTCATCCGCCAGCACCATTTCCCGGGTCGCCTCCGCAATGATCCTGGCTTTCTTTAAGGCGTTTTCAAGATAGGTTTTACCATCTTCCTCCACCTCTGGCAATGAAGGGAAGTGATTCAGTGAAATAAGCCGAATGCCGCTTGAGGAAAGCATCTGTGTCAATTCCTTCAGCTTGCCTTCATTTCTGGTGGCAAAAACAATTCTCATGCCTGCCACCCGCCCAAGGCTTCCCGCTGCAAGGTGATGATCCGGTCAATGCCGTCTTTGGCAAGTGCAGTCATTTCATCGAGGCGGTCTTGATTAAATGGTGCCTGTTCGGCTGTGCCCTGGACTTCAATAAAAAGCCCGCCGCCGGTCATCACAAAATTCATATCGACCTCTGCATGCGAGTCCTCCTCATAATCCAGATCAAGAAGAGCCGCACCTTCGACGATGCCCACACTTAGTGCCGCAACATAATCACGAACGGGGATTTTATCCAACTGCCCTGAACGGTTCATCTCCTTAAAAAGCGCGACCAACGCCACAAATGCCCCGGTGATGGAAGCGGTTCTGGTCCCGCCGTCCGCCTGAATCACATCGCAATCGAGATGGACTGTTCTTTCGCCAAGAGCAGCAAGGTCGGTGACCGCCCGCAGCGACCGACCGATCAGCCTTTGAATTTCATGAGTGCGGCCGCCTATTTTTCCCCGCACCGATTCACGCGCCTGGCGGGTTTGTGTGGACATCGGGAGCATGGAATATTCTGCCGTCACCCATCCCTTGCCCGTGCCTTTTAAAAAAGGGGCGACTTTTTCCTCGACCGATGCGACACACAATACTTTAGTGTTTCCAAATTCCACCATCACGGAGGCGGGTGTGTGTTTCAGGTAGCCGATGTCTATCGTCACCGGCCGAAGCTCATTATATTTCCGGTTATTGCTCCGTTCGTACAAAGCCCGCTCCTAAAAGAAGGACTTGATCGCCGCGGCAAGCGCTCCGGCAATATCTTTTTGTACTTTGGGGGAAACCAGTTTTTTCTTGTCGTCGGCGTTGGTGACAAATCCCAGCTCCACGACAAGCACCGGCACGCTTAGGCCTTCTGCAAGAGGTACGGGCGCCTCGCGAAGTCCCCTGCCCTTGCGTACAAACAGATTGTCGAGACTTCTCTGTACGATCCGCGCCAGCTTCACAGTGTCATTTAAGTGTTTTTTTCCCGCCGCTGCGCTCCCTTTTTTTGATTTCGTATCTCCGGCAGAGTCAAAGGTAAAGCCCGGATAATAAAGTTCAAATCCGGATGAGTTCTTGCCAAACCCTGCATTTATATGCAGGCTCAAAACCAGCGCCGGTTTGGCCTCGAGGATTTTTTTCTGACGTTCTTGAATCGATAATGTTTTATCAGTGTCCCTGGTGAGAACCACGTCAATTCCTGCCTGTTTATCAAGCGCTTTTTTCAACTCCAGCGCAATTGCCAGTGTCAAATCCTTTTCGGTGATTTTACTCGCGGTCACACCTGTGTCTGTGCCGCCATGAGCGGGATCGATCACCACGACATGTCCGGCAAGTGCCCCGAGAGGATAGAGTATAAAGAATGCAACGAGCAACAAATAAACAAATATTCTGTGGCCAAGATATTTTTCAAGCATCATTTCACCTGTTTTTTTCTACAAACCTGACTTAAATTGCGCCTCTTATAGCAGGGCAGCCCCGTTTGTCAATAAACAAAAAGATTTTCGGGATATTTCAGCCTTTGTTGAGTCTTTCAATCGAACGGACAATTTTCAACTGACGGATAGCCGCAAAAATGGAGTTGAGCTGGTGCGTGTCGTTCACATCGATGACAAATTCACATTTGGCGATCATGTCCGTTGTTTCCACCTGCGCGAAACTTATGTTCACATCAAAGGACGTGATGACCGAGCTTATTTCGGTCAAAACACCCTTCTGATCATTGCAGATCACCCTGATGTGCACCGGGTAGGCGTGTTTCTGTCTCAGATCCCACTCGACCTCGACCACCCTGTCGGAGTCCAGTCTTTTCAGATGAGGGCAGCTCTGAGCATGCACGGTTATGCCCCGCCCGCGCGAGATGTAGCCGGCAATCTCATCCCCGGGAATCGGATTGCAACATTTGGCAAACCTGACCATGACATCGTCGATCCCTGTAAGAGTGATTCCCATGGGGGCAGGCGCGGCCGGTTTTTTTTCTTTTTCCGGGGACTTTGCCGGTCCCCGGTAGGCCCTGCCCTCCTTATCGAGCAGGCAATGATTGGCAATCTGTTTGGCCGAGATGCGGCCGAAGCCGACCTGTGAAACCAGGTCATCGAGCGTCGGCAGAGAGTATTCGTTTAGAATTTCTTTTAGTTCTTCGGATTTGATGAAAGTGGCGAACTTCAGGCTGTGTCTTCTGAATTCCTTTTCCAGAAGGTCTTTACCCAACATCAGGGATCTGCTTTTCTCTTCGGCGTTGATCCAGTTGCGGATTTTGGAAATCGCCCGTGAAGTGACCACGTATTTGAGCCAATCCTTGCTGGGGTGATGGCCGGCTTGCGTGATGATTTCCACCTGGTCACCGTTTTGCAACTGGTAGCGCAAAGGAACGATGTTACGGTTCACCTTCGCGCCGATACACTGATGTCCAACATCAGTATGAATGCTGTAAGCGAAATCGATGGGGGTGGCCCCTTTGGGAAAAGATTTCACGTCGCCATGGGGGGTGAAAACATATACCTCGTCCGGAAACAGCGCCATTTTCAAATTGGACATGAATTCTCTGGGGTTTTTTATGTCCTGCTGGATTTCCAGAGTTTCTCTCAGTTTTTTTATCTGGCTGTCTTCCGCCTCCTGAAAGCCTTTACCCTCCTTGTAGCGCCAGTGCGCCGCAATGCCTTTTTCCGCCCATTCATGCATTGCCCTGGTACGAATCTGTATTTCGACCCTCTCCCCGTAAGGCCCGATTACCGCCGTATGGAGAGATTGATAATTGTTTGCCTTGGGCATGGCGATATAATCCTTGAAACGCCCCGGTACAGGCTTCCACAGGGCATGCACAATGCTGAGCGCCTCGTAACAGGTCTTGTCCATTTCGGAGTCCACGATAATCCGAAAAGCGATGACATCGTAAACTTCATCAAAATTGATATGCTGTTCCTGCATTTTTTTGTAGATGCCATATAAATGCTTGGCACGCCCTTCGACCTCGGCCTTGATGGATACTTTTTCCAGCTCCCGGAAGATTATCCCTTTCACTTCTTCGGTGTAGCGGTTACGCGATTCCTGGGATTTTGCCACGCGTGTGGCGATTTCCTCGTACGCTTCCGGCCAGAGATACTGAAAGGCGAGGTCCTCCAGCTCCATTTTCATCCAGTTTATCCCCAGGCGGTTGGCCAGCGGCGCATAGACGTCCATTGTTTCTCGAGAAATGTATATACGGCGCTCCGGCTTTTGATATTGAAGGGTTCTCATGTTGTGGATGCGGTCGGCAAGCCTCACCAGCAAGATGCGGATATCCGAGGACATCGCCAGAATCATTTTCCGGAAATTCTCGGCCTGCCTCTCCTCCTGCGAGCCGAAGGAAATGCGGCTCAATTTGGTAAGTCCGTTGACCAGAAAAGCCGTGTCTTTCCCGAACTCACGCTCAATCTGTTCTTTGGTGGTCAGCGTATCCTCAATCGTGTCATGCAAAAGTCCACTGATGATCGTTGCCGCGTCGAGCTTCATGTCCACCAGTATGCCGGCGACCTCCATCGGGTGGGTCAGATAGGGCTCGCCGGAGAGCCGTACCTGTCCCTGATGCACCGTAGCGGAATAAATGTAGGCCTTCTGAATCATCTCCAGCTCTTCCGGCTCCAGATATGTCTGTGCCTTATCGAGGATATCAGTGATTCTCAGCATGGAATTTTCCCGCCCATGGCCTACTCATCAGTTTGTTTCACTAGATTGTTTCTCAATAATCCCGGTTGCCTGCCTGACAATATCGCCCACATCAATGAGCCTGTTCTCACCGGTTTTACGGATTTTTAATTCGACTTTTCCCTGGGTGAGGTTTTTGGCGCCCACGACGATCCGGAGCGGTATGCCGATCAGATCCGCGTCTTTGAATTTCACTCCCGCCCGCTCATCACGGTCATCTAAAATTGCCTCCACGCCGGAGGCGAGCAGGCCGGCATAAATGTCTTCGGACACCTTCATGACATCCGCTTCTTTAATATTGACGGGAGTGACGATCACTGTATAGGGAGCCAGCGCCATCGGCCAGATGATACCGTGTTCATCGTGGTTCTGCTCGATACAGGCAGCCACGGTCCTGCCGATCCCTATGCCATAGCAACCCATGATCATGATTTTTTCTTTGCCGTCTTTGTCCAGGTAGGAAGCCTTCATCGCCCGGCTGTATTTTGTCCCCAGTTTGAAGACATGGCCGACCTCAATCCCGCGTGCGATCCGGATCGTGCCGCCGCATCTCGGACAAGGATCTCCCGCCTGTGCCACACGCAGATCGGCATAGGAATCAACCTTGAAATCACGGCCGATGTTCACGTTTTTCAGGTGATAATCCTCCCGGTTGGCACCGGTCACCAGATTCACCAGATTCATCACGGAATGGTCCGCGATGATGTGTGTTTTGATGCCTACGGCGCCTGCAAATCCGCGGGGCGCGCCGGTTGCCTCCAGAATCATGTCATCATTTGCCAGAGCTAGTTCGTTTGCCCCCAGATAATTCTTCACCTTTATTTCGTTGACCTCATGGTCACCTCTGATGAGTACCGCCACAGGTTTTTCATCAGCATTGAAAATCAATGTCTTCACGATTTGCACGGGGCTTACATTCAAAAAGGAACTCACCTCTTCTATCGTCCGCACTCCGGGAGTTTCTATGCTCTCCATGGGCAGGAAGTCTTTTTGGGCTGCCTTTTCATTTTGCGGTGCGGGAAGTTCCGCCTTTTCCATATTCGCGGCATAATCGCAGTTTTGGCAAAATACAATCGAGTCCTCGCCTGAATCGGCCATGACCATAAACTCATGTGAAAAACTTCCGCCGATACTGCCGGAATCCGCCTCGACAGGCCGGAAATTCAGTCCGCAGCGGCGGAAAATACTATTGTAGGCGTCAAACATCTTTTCATAACTTTTTTCTGCACCCGCTTCGTCCGTGTCAAAACTGTAGGCGTCTTTCATGCCGAATTCGCGGCAGCGCATCACGCCGAAGCGCGGCCGAACCTCATCGCGGAATTTGGTTTGAATCTGATACAGATTACACGGAAGCTGGCGGTAGGTTTTTATATCGTGGCGCACCAGATCCGTGATGACCTCTTCATGGGTGGGGCCCAGACAATATTCGCGGCCGTTGCGGTCGCGAAAACGCAGTAGTTCCTTGCCATAATGAGTCCAGCGGCCCGATTCCTGCCAAAGCTCCGCCGGTTGCACCATCGGCAAATGCACCTCCTGGGCACCGGCCCGGTTCATTTCTTCGCGTATAATCTGCTCGACCTTACGGATCACACGATAACCGAGCGGCAAATATGAATAAATCCCGCTGGTCAGTTTTCTGATCATTCCCGCCCGAATCATAAGCTGATTACTGATCACTTCCGCATCGGAAGGTATCTCCCTTCCGGTGGGCAGGTGCATTTGCGAGTAGCGCATTTTTCCTCCTTATTGTTCTTTGTCCATTTTATCGATTTCCGTAAGCAATGCCGGTACAAAATCTTTTTCTTCGACTCTTTTGTAGGCCGCACCTTTTTTGAAAAGCATGCCGAAACCACGACCGCCGGCGATGCCGATATCCGCCTCCGCCGCTTCGCCCGGGCCGTTCACAACGCAGCCCATCAACGCTACCTTGATGTATTTTTTCCTGCCGGCCAATGCATGGGCGACTTTTCCGGCAAGCCCCTCGAGGTCGATCTGACATCTGCCGCAGGTGGGACAGGAGATGATTTCCGCCCCTGTTTTACGAATTCCCAGCGCCCGCAGTATTCCGTAGGCAATGGACATTTCCTGCACGGGACTTCCCGTGACGGAAACCCGGATGGTATCGCCTATCCCTTCATACAATAGCATGCCGATACCCAGCGCCGACTTCACGGCCGCATCCGCGGTCATTCCCGCCTCAGTCACACCCAGGTGCAGCGGGTAATCCGTCTTCGCACTGATCAGGCGATAGGCGTTGATCATGGTCGGCACGTTTGATGATTTCAGGGATAGTTTTATCAGATCAAAGTCCATGTCCTCAAACATGGCGATGTTACGCATGGCGCTCGCGCAGAGGGCTTCGGCCGTAGATCCGCCATATTCAATAATCAGGTCCTTTTCCAGAGAACCGGAATTGACGCCGATACGGATGACCGTGCGGCTTTTTTGGGCGGCTTTGATTATTTCCGCGATTTTGTCGCGCGCGATATTGCCAGGATTGATTCTGATGCCGTCGGCACCTTTTTTGATCGCTCCTATGGCCAGCCGGTAATGAAAATGAATATCGGCGATAACCGGAATCTGGATCTGCTTTTTAATGGACGGCAGGGCCAGAAGAGCTTCTTCGTCA
>CAYWRV010000044.1:0-13291 GCA_964460865.1 uncultured Smithella sp.
GTAACTTGCCATTTTAACTGATTATTATTTTTTCTGCTGTCAAACTCGGGAATTATCGTCAAAGCCCGGTACTTGCACGGAACGCTGTAACGTAGATCCGACAGGTATAAGCGTGAAGGTCTGTGCGTCATACCCGGGGAGATCCGGCAGTCTGCCGAATTGTGCTACCACGGTCGAGAGGTCGTGGGATGGAGTGCCGGAAGTCAGCAGAGGCCATATTAGGCGTAAGCCGAAGGGCCGAACATGAAACGCCGCAAGTAGGCATCGGGATCACGTGGAGAGCCCATGAAAGCAGAAGCGATCCGGTAAGGAACGACCGGCAGAGAGGAGATGGGGCGGAACCCCGTCAGGGCTCTGACCGGCGCTGAGGCGGACACGACGACCCGGAGGCGGACGAAAGCGGAGACAGGATCACGTCTCCAGTGCGTTTCATGAACCGCCGGATGCTAAACCGCATGTCCGGTGGTGTGGGAGGACGGCGGGGGTGACCCCGACTCCTACCTAATTCATCAAGCGTTTCCTTCATGGAAGTACGCGGACGATCTTTTTGCTTGTAGACGGTCATCCGGTTCATAAGGCTGAATCCGTGACTCGCTTTATTGAAACGGTGAAGGATGGCTTCCAACTCTTCTTCCTTCCGCCTTATTCGCCGGAATTAAACCCGGATGAGCGGGTATGAAATGACCTGAAAAACAATACCGTTGGCCGCCAGTCCATAAAAAATCCACGGCAACTTCGCTTAGCCGTGATCAGACATCTTCGTTTTATTCAAAAAACACCTGCCCGGGTTCGTGCCTACTTCAACAATGAAACAACAAAATACGCAGCCTAATGTTAATAAAAGAGCTCCAAGAATATCTTGGACCTGTGGATTCATATAAAACCTCCATTTCCTGATTCTTGTTTCGGTAGCATTTTATTCAAGGCACTTCGGCCTGGCAAAAGAATATTGACAAAAAAAATATTGCGGCTATAATCAGCCCAGTTAACGTTAAGTGGATTAAGGTCGGGCTTTAGACACCTGCAGAGTCCACGATGAATCGGGGGAAAACCACAAGGGATTCGGGCAAATCCGGCTTATTTATAAAAATTTTACCCGGGCGTATACCGGAAATATTTTGTAAGAGGTGTCTATATGTCAGGATTCGTTAGTAAAACATTGGGCGACGTCATCAGTGAAACGGCCGGGCGTTATCCGGATAATCCCGCTTTAGTCTCCACTCAATTCAATGTCCGCATGACCTACCGGGAGCTCTACGACCGATGCCGGAAGGTCGCCCGGGGGCTGATGGCCATGGGTATCAAAAAAGGAGATCATGTCTCGGTATGGACTACCAATGTGCCCGAATGGATTTATCTGCAGTTTGCCCTGGGCATGGTCGGCGGTGTTTTGGTCACCATCAACACCAATTACCGCTCCCACGAGCTGGAATACATCTTAAAGCAGTCCGACTCCACCACGCTATTTCTTATCGACTCGTATCGTGATGTCAGCTTCTACGACACGGCGCGCACGGTTATGCCTGAGTTGAATCATTGCCCGCCGGGGCAGTTGCAATCAGCGAAGCTGCCCGAGATGAAAAACGTTGTTTATATCGGCGACAAAAAAGACACGCCGGGCATGTTCAACTTTTCGGCAATACTGGAAATGGGCTCGGCTGTCACCGAGCGAGAGCTCGATGAGCGAATGGGTTCTCTTTCAGATAATGATGTGATCAATATGCAATACACTTCCGGGACAACAGGTTTTCCCAAGGGGGTGATGCTCACGCACCACAATATTGTCAACAACGCCCGTATGGTCGGAGACGTGATGGGGATGACCGAAAAAGACAAGCTTCTCATTCAGGTGCCTGTCTTTCATTGTTTCGGATGCGTGATGAGCACGCTAAACTGCGTCTATCACGCCTCGACGATGGTAGTACTTGAGTATTTCGATGCAGGCGCCGCGCTCGAGGCAATCGCCTCCGAAAAATGCACTGCCGTAAACGGCGTGCCGACCATGTTCGTCAACATTTTGAATCATCCGGATTTCATAAGCTATGACATGACCTCACTTCGCACCGGCATCATGGCGGGCGCTCCCTGCCCCGAAGAGACGATGAATCAGGTGAACACGCTCATGCACTGCCCGGAGATTGTCATTGCCTTCGGACAGACCGAATCCTCGCCGGTGATGACGATGACGCGGCGCGACGACCCCATCAAGCTGCGCGTCTCCACCGTGGGGAGGCTGCTGCCCGATGTCGAAGGCAAAATCGTGGACCCGGAAACAGGCGCTGACCTGCCTCCCGATACGCAGGGTGAAATCGTGACCCGCAGCGCCTGCATCATGGCCGGCTACTATAAAATGGAGGAGGCCACGGCGCAGGCCATCGACGCCGACGGCTGGCTGCACACAGGCGACCTGGGTGTGGTGGATGCAAACGGCTATTTCAAAGTGACCGGCCGTATCAAGGACATGATCATCAGGGGTGGCGAAAATATCTATCCGCGCGAGCTCGAAGAATTTCTCTTCACCCATCCCAAAGTGATGAATGTTCAGGTTGTGGGTGTCGCAGATGCGCGCTACGGCGAACAGGTGCTGGCGGCCATACAGTTGAAAAACGGCATGAGCGCAACTGCCGATGAATTTATCGAATTCTGCACGGGAAAAATCGCCCGGCACAAAATCCCCAGATACTGGGAATTTGTCGAGGACTATCCCATGACCGCCAGCGGCAAGGTGCAAAAATACAAGCTGAAGGAAATCTTCGACAACAAATACAAAGCCGGCTGAAAGCCTGCGTTACAACTGCGCATGGAGGCAAAAACTCTATGAGCATCGAAAGGAAATAAAAAATGAGTAACATCTGTTATCGTGACACGATAGGTGATATGGCCCGCCGGGCCGCGACAAAATACGGCGACAAAACCGCCATCATTTTCCGGGACCTCAAAATTTCATTTTACGATCTGGAGCGGCTGTCGCGGCGCTTTGCCAATCTGATGACCAGCTACGGCATCCGGAAGGGCGACAGGGTGGCGATTTACGCCTACAACTCTCATTACTATCCCATCAGCATGCTCGGTTTGGCCAAAATCGGCGCCATTCAGGTTCCCATAAATTACATGCTCAATGCCGACGAAATCGCCTACGTCATCAATCATTCAGGAGCGAGGATGTTCATTGTGGAGGATATTCTCTACCCGATCATCTCCAAAGATCTGGATAAATTTACGACCGTGGAAAAGTGGGGATTCATCCCGCTGGGCGATGCGCATGTGCCGGAGGGTTTTTTCAATTTGATCCCGGAGATGGAGGCCATGCCCTACGATGAGCCGCGGGTGGAGGTCGGCGCGGAGGACATCGTGCAGATTCCCTACACCAGCGGGACTGAATCAAAACCCAAAGGGGCGATGCTTTCACACCGCGCCCTGATGTCACAGTATCACAGCTGCATTTTTGACGGTCAGTACGAAACCGACGATGTCAGTCTGCATGCCCTGCCGCTGTTCCACTGTGCGCAGCTGCACTGTTTTCTGATGCCCTACCTTTATGTGGGAGCGACCAACATCATCATGCACCGCGCCGATCCCCTGGAAATGATCAGGCTCATCGAAAAATACCAGATCTCGCATATGTTCGCCCCGCCCACGGTCTGGATCGGCATCCTGAATCATCCTGAATTTAAAAACTACAACCACAGAAGTCTCAAAAAAGCCGCCTACGGCGCAAGCATCATGCCGGTGGAAATCATCAAGCAATTATCTGTCACTTTCCGCGGACTCAAACTCTGGAACTACTACGGCCAGACGGAAATGGGGCCGGTGGCGACCATTTTGAAGCCTGAAGATCAGCTGCTCAAGCCTGGCTCGGCGGGCAAACCGGTGCTCAACGTCGAGACACGCCTCATGGATGATGACGGCAGATTTGTTCCTGTCGGTACGGTGGGCGAGATCGTCCATCGCTCCGGCCATGTGATGAGCGGTTATCTCAACGATCCGGAAAAAACCGCCGAGGCCTTCGAATTCGGCTGGTTCCACAGCGGCGACCTGGGGCGTTTTGACGAGGACGGCTACCTCTATGTGGTTGACCGTAAAAAGGACATGATCAAATCCGGCGGGGAGAATGTGGCCTCGCGCGAAGTGGAGGAAACCCTCTACCAGTACCCCGGCATAGAAGAAGCGGCCGTGATCGGCCTTGCCGACCCGAAATGGATCGAGATTGTCACGGCGGTGGTCGTGCCGAAAAAAGATGTCACGCTTGTCGACAAAGACATCATTTCCTTCTGCCGGGAGAGGCTTGCCGGATTTAAATGCCCCAAGAAGGTTATTATTACCGACAAGCTGCCGAAGAACCCGTCCGGGAAAATTTTAAAACGTGAACTTAAAGAAACTCTGGCCTCATCGTAAGGCCAAGGCCGCCGAAGGTGCGACCACGGAGAACAGGCATGGCCAAGGAATTTACGTCTATCGGAGAGTTATCC
This sequence comes from uncultured Smithella sp., assembly GCA_964460865.1. GTDB lineage: Bacteria > Desulfobacterota > Syntrophia > Syntrophales > Smithellaceae > UBA8904. The sequence goes on from CAYWRV010000044.1 coordinate 4,470, forward strand.
AGAAAGCTGGACATGAGCCAGCGGACCATCCGCTACTATGAAGAGATCGGTCTTCTAAACTCCATCAAGCGTGTCGAGGGGGGCCGGCGTATCTACACGGACGCGGACCTGCGCCGTCTGAAACTGATCAAGCGGCTCAAGATCATGGGCATGACCCTCTCCGAGATGCAGGAGTTGGAGGCCATGTGGACTTATGAGAAATCAAACGAAAAAGTATTGAAGCGCCTCCTGGAGCTTCTGGAGAATCATCTCAAAAGGCTAAACGACCGCATCGCCGATCTGGACATCCTGCGACACGAAATTCTTGAGTATCAGGAAAGAATAAAGGCCAAGATGGAAGGAAAGCATCCTTCGGGCCAGAGGAGCGACAGATAAACTACGCTGCCTTGGGCTATGAACGCGTATTTGCCACGGGCCGGAATTTGGGCAGGGTGACGTCTTTTGTCACCTCATCCCAGGATAGTTTAACCTCCATGTCGCAGTACACTTCCTCCGGAGTGCAGCCGACGATGTTGGTGAGCAGACGGACGCCCTCATCCATATCCACCAAAGCGACCACATAAGGCAGATCTTCCTTGAATGAGGGATGGTAGGCCACGTGATAAACGACGTATGAATAGACCCTGCCCCGTCCGGCGCTTTCTATCAGTTTAGTGTCGGTGGAGTGGCAGTGGGGACATACAAATGAAAAAGGCAGGCGCGGTTTTTTGCAACTGCCGCACATCTGGATTTTGAGCACGTGGTTACGGCAGCCATCCCAGAAGTCCTGGTTGTCTGAATTTATTTGGGGCAGAGGTTTGGCATAGGTCATGGCATTCATATCCTCCGTAAAATATAGCAGGCATGGCTTTGCAGGATTCCGCCATTGTCGCTGCACAAAATGATTCGGGGTTCCCGGGTGTTCGTCTGTTGGCCGAGCTGCCTTTCCCCGCAGCGCCCCATGAGCTGCATGACCGCTTCCGTAAGCGGCGTCATTCCCATCTGATAGGCCTCGGAAAGAAGGCCGCCCGAGGTGTTCACCGGCATGGAGCCGCCCGGCTCGATGGTACCACCCTTTAGCCAGTCGCACCCTTCGCCCGGCTTGAAAAATCCGTAATCCTGAAGAGTGATCTCCACCGTGTAGGTAAAGCAATCGTATATCTGGCACGCGTCGATATCGGCGAGAGTTATCCCGGCCATCTCAAGCGCCTGCCGTCCCGCGCGGTACGCCCCGGTCGGGCCGGCCAGGAAACCGGCGCGCACCAGTTCCGCCGAAGGATTGTCCATGCCCAGGCCCATCAGCGTCACAGGCGGATGAGCGAGATCTCGGGCACGCTCGAGAGTCGTGACAATACAGGCACGGCCCCCGTCACTTATCAGGCAGTTATCAAACAGTCCGAAGGGCTCGACCACACGTGGCGCCGTGTCATAGTCGTGGCCTGTCATGGTCTGTTTATACATCATCGCCCTGGGATTGAGATTGGCCCACTTGCGCTGGCCGACGGCGATTTGCTTCCACGTTTCCGGCCCTGTTTCGAACTCGTGCATGGCGCGTCTGGCGGCCATGGCATAGCCCGCCGTTGCCCCGAAATGGCCGAAAACCGCATCATCGCCGCTCATGGCGAAAAGAAGTTTCTTCATGGAATCGCCCGAACGGGCGTCGTGCCCGTAAGTGATGAGCACGTGAGTGCATAAACCGGCTTCCAACACGCCAACTGCGTGCATCAGATGGTTTCTGGATCAGTTGGCATCCTGCGCGAGATATGCCGGCTCAATACCCAGGTGCTGCGCCACCCGATAGGGAGGCACATCCGGCTCGCCGGTTGAAGGGGGAAAATGCCGGTAGCAGATAAGGCCGTCGATGTCGTCTTTCTTCAGTCCCGCGTCTTTTATGGCGTTGGCTGCTGCTTCGAGCTGGAAGCTAAGAGCGCTCCGCCCGGGCACAACCCCCTGGGGAGTGTAACCCACACCGACGATGGCATACTTGTCTTTCAGGCCCATGTTGGTTCTCCTTTTTTTGATTATGTCTTTTAACAAGTGACCATGCTTTGGCGGCGGCTTTCCGGCTTTTAAGCCGACAAGCTTCTCGCCTTATGACGGCAGGCGGTCCGTCGTGGTTATTTATCGCGTGGCCTTGCCGATTCTTCCCGCCTTGCGTAAAGAGGATTGTCGCTCGAACCAATCAAAGTATGTCCTGATGGAGTAAATGGCATCCTGGATTTTACTATAGACGGGGAATTCCGCCTTGCGTAGTGACGCAAACGTTTCGATGCGGACGCGCTCATGCTCCAGGTCGTCTTCCACAAAACTCGCCAGTATCGGGATCACCGGTTTTTTGATTTGCGCGGCCATTTCCAGGATCGTGTCGGCGCTGTTTTTAACATTGAGAAAAAGCTCCACACGCAGAATATACTCGACGGAAAAGTACGGAACAATCACGTCGATGTTCTCGTCCGCGTCCATGGCCTTCATGGTGTGCAACATCACATTGAGATCGAAGCCGAAGGCTCCCAGATCGACGGGGTTTACCGTTGAGGTGTTCACGCCCATGATTTTTTCGCTGATCATCCGCTGAGCATCGGCACCCAGTTCGGGAAGAGAAAGGCCGGACTGCACGGCCAGGTCGGAAAACAGGACCGATACGCCGCCGCCCGCCCCCAGAAATCCGATGCGCTTCCCTTCCGGCAGTTTTTTTGAGGTGCCCATCATCACCAGGTGCATCAGCTCATCGAAATTATCAACCATGAGGCCGCCATGCTGTTTTACCGCCGCTTCCCAGATGGTGTAGTTGCTGGCCATCGCGCCTGTGTGGCTGGCCGCCGCTTTCGACCCGGTTTCAGTTTTCCCGCCTTTTAATATGATCACCGGCTTTTTTGCCGTGGTGCGCCGGAGTGTACGCAAAAAACCGTCCACGTCCTTGATGTCCTCCACATAGCAGGCAATGAGACGGATCTTCTCATCGTCTGCCAGGTAGTCCAGATACTCCTCAATTTTCAGATCGATCTGGTTTCCATAGGAAACGACCTTGTTGACGGGTATTTTGCGGGTCATCCCCATCGCCATGAAGTTGCCGGTAACACCGCCGGACTGTCCCAGAAATGCTATGGTGCCTGCCGATTCCTGAGGAGGTGTGATGAGAAACGATATTTTTGATTCCGTACAATGCACGCCGATGCAATTGGGGCCGACGATTCTTAAATCCCCTTTGCGCGCCTCGCGGATAATATCCTCCTCGAGCTGCCAGTTTCCCGTTTCGCCGAATCCCGAGGTAAAGAAATGAATGAACTTGATTTGCTTGCGTACCGCCGCTTTGACGATTTCAATGGACTGCTCGACCGGTGCGGCCACCACGGCGAAATCAACCGGGCCGGGCAGATCATCGAGTGATTTGTAAACCGCTACTCCATCAATTTCTCCGCCTTTGGGATTTACCGGATAAACGGGACCGGAAAAACCTCCTCCTTTCAGAATCTGGAAATAAGGCATTTTGCCTCCGCCGAGGTTACTGGAAGCGCCGACCACGGCGATGCTGTTGGGGTAAAATAACGCATCAAGACTCATTTGTTTCCTCCTTCTCACACTTTCAGCGGCAGATGAGAGTGTCGTTCGATCTTCACGTTTCGGGCGCTGCCCGTAAGCTTCGGGTTTTCAGATCGTTGTCCTGCCTCCGACCAAAAACCATTTCCCCTTTTCCCCGCCTGAAAGCGGCACGAAAGCCGCCCTGAACTATACAACTTCCGGCAGGTGTTGCAAGGGGCAAAATAACCCGCCGGGGCCTGACGTGCACGACTATTGGCATATGACAATGGGTTGGGAACGCCCGCTGCTGCGGAGGCAGGCAGGTCAGTATGAAATTTCAAGTGCTTCATTTTCAATACGGGCGGTGTGGTTGATGCCCGGCAGAATCTCCCGCTCGTGGTGGGCGATCTGTATCACGGTCCTGTTTCCATCAAGATAGCCGGCGACAAACGAATGCAGAAACTCAAATGCATTGTCGTCAAGATCCTGAAACGGCTCATCCAGAATCAGCACCGGCGGATTTTTAACTAAAGCTCTGGCTATCATGACGCTTTTCTTTTCACCGGAAGATAATCTGCCGAGAGGAGCCTCTTCGATACGGCCAAGCCCCAACTGCGCCACAAGCTTCCGGTATTGCTCCCGCTCATTACCGTCGAGCCTGCGGTTTAGCACCATGGTATCGGAAAAGCCCGACATGATGATATCCCGCACAGTGCGCGAGCCCTGGAAATAGAGTTGTATTTCAGAGGATATGAAACCGATTCTGGCTTTTATGTCCCATATGGACTCGCCCGAGCCGCGCGGCCGGTCGAACAGGATGAATTTGTAGCGGTACGCGATGGGGTTGTCGGCGTTAAGCAGGCTAAGAAGCGTTGTCTTGCCCGACCCGTTGGCTCCGGCAAGGAGCCATTTTTCACCTTTTACGATCTTCCAGCCGAGATCTCTGATGAGCACCCGCTTGCCGGCCTGCAGGGTTTCATTTTCAATTTGCATGACAACGCGAAAATCCGTCGCGGGTGTCGGGTGCCCGGCGGCTTGCATCTCCTTTGTTCCCTGTAGGGGAAGTTCGGGGGCGCAAAGGCGTATCACACGGTCAAAGATGGTATCGGGCGGGTTTGCGGTCAAAAGCACAATGACGGTCCTGGCGTGGCGGCGGGTGACCATCTGCAGTGTTTCCAGGACCTCTGCGGCCGAAGTCGAGTCAAGTCCGCTCAAAGGATTGTCCAGAATATAAATTTGCGCCTGCTGGAACAGGCTTTTTAACAGGAGCACCTTGCGGGTTTCACCGCTGGAGAGTTCGATGATTTTTGTGTCCAGGAGCCGCTCGTGCAATATCGCGCCGTAGAGCTCTCTCATGTAGATGTCGCTTTCATTGTAGCGCAGGTATTTTTCCACCGTGGGCACATCGGCCGGATCAAACGTATTGTAGCGCTGCTGATAATAAAAATCCGAGTAGTGAAAGAAGTTATCCTCGGCGCTGTGCGATGAATAGGCGATCCGGCGCGAGTCGATTGCGTATTCGAGCCTGCCCTGATACAAACGTATTTCACCCCGCAGTATACCGGCCAGCGTGGTTTTGCCCGACCTGTTGGGGCCGATGACGGCTATGAATTCCCCCGGCATGATTTGCTCATTGAGGCTGCTGCCGCACACAAGAAGGTCATCAAGTTTTATAAGAGGCCCTGCCATATTCCATCCCCGCCTGTTCGAAAGCGGGCTATTAGAGGCACCCGGAAAGTCTTACGTCAAGAAATTTTTATCGCGTTATCGGCCGATTGGCCAAGTTGCAATTGTTTATCTTATAAAAAAAGTATAGACTGCCGGTGTTTGAGGCTTATTGATATTTTTGCAATATGAGAGGCGGGTATGAAAACACAAAGTGCGACATTTAAGGCGAAAGACGGTAAATCAATCTACTGGGCGGGCTGGGAGCCTGAGGTAAGCCCCAAAGCAGTGGTGCAGATCATTCACGGTTTTGCCGAGCACATCGGCCGCTATGGCAATGTAGTGAACCAGCTTCTGCCTGCGGGCTACGCGGTTTTCGGTACCGACCACCGCGGCCACGGAAAAAGCGAGGGGCGCCGCGGTCATGTCGGTAGTTTTCAGGAATTCATCGACGATGAGAGACAGTTTCGCCATGAAGTGATCGACGTGCGGTTCCCCGGCTGTCCCTGTTTTTTGCTCGGTCATTCCATGGGAAGCATCATCGCCATGAATTACGTCGAGCAGTCGCCGGAAGGAATCAGGGGGCTTGTCCTGTCCGGCACCGGGTCGCGGCCCGGTACGGAGATCCCGAAAGTAATTATCGTCCTTACGAAAATCCTCTCACGGATATTACCCGGCGTGCATGTGAAATTCCCTTTGCCGCCGGAATTCATTTCACGCGACCCGGAAGTGGTCAGGGCCTACGTGAATGATCCGCTGGTGTACAACGTCATCACACCGCGGCTGGCGCATGAGATGAACCGCTATGTGGTTCTCGGCGCGCAAAACGCCTTTCAAATCCGCATGCCGGTTTTGATTCAACTGGGCTCCACGGACACGGCCTTTTCCGGTCAGTATGAACTATATGAAATGATCGGCGCGAAGGACAAGACATACAAAAACTACGAAGGGCTCCGCCATGAAGTGTATAACGAACTCCCCGCCGACCGGGCCGTCGCACTGGCGGATTTGAACCAGTGGCTTGACGCACGCTGCCTGTAACGACAGGCAAGGCCCGTGAGATCAAATGAGATTCACAAATTACAAGGAGGCAGGTGAATATGCTCACAGCTGAAAATCTGGAAAAATATGCTGACGTTTTATTGTGGGGGCTTGAGACGGCAAAAAAATCAACATTGAAGAAAAATGAAGTAGTCCTTCTGCAATATGATCAGGCGGCCATCGGTCTGTCTGAAGTTCTATACGCGCGCCTGATGGAGAAAGGGATGCATCCCGTGCAGAGGATGATCGCCACTTGCGCGATGGAAAAGAGCTTTTACGCCACGGGCAGCCGTACGCAGCTTACATTTATAGCGCCAGGCGAGAAGGAACTTCTCAAAAACATCAACGGACGCATTTTTATACACGCCCCGGAATCTCTCACTCATCTGCAGGATATCGATCCGGCAAAAATCGGCAAAACGCTGGTTTCGCGAAAGCCGCTAAGAGACATTCTCAACCGCCGTGAGGAGCAGGGCTTCTACAGCTGGACACTGTGCCTTTTTCCCACCGCTGAACTGGCCAGGCAGGCCAAAATGTCACCCCGGCAATATACGGCGCAGATTATAAAAGGCTGCTACCTGGATGCTCAAAATCCGGTCGACGAGTGGAAGCGCATTTACCGGGAGATCACCGCCATCAAAAAAAGATTGGGAGCTCTTGCGGTAAAATATTACCACATCGAATCGGAGGGCACGGATTTACGAATCACGCCCGGCGAAAGACGCAAATGGGCAGGCGTTTCCGGCCACAACATTCCCAGCTTCGAAGTTTTTGTCTCACCCGACTGGCGCGGAACGGAGGGAGTCTATTATGCAAATCTGCCGTCATTCCGCAGCGGCAATTACGTCGAGGATGTGCGCCTTGTCTTTTCCAAAGGAAAGGTGGTGAAGGTCACGGCCGGGAAAGGCGAGGAGTTTGTCAAAAAACAACTGGCCATGGATGCGGGCGCTTCCGCCCTGGGGGAGTTTTCCCTAACCGACAAAAGGTTTTCCCGGATCGACCGCTTTATGGCGGAGACCCTCTTTGATGAAAACTTCGGCGGCAGGGAAGGCAATTGTCACGTGGCGCTCGGTTCATCCTACAGCGACACGTTTGACGGGAACCCCGCCCGTCTGACACAGGCTTTAAAAAAGAAGCTCGGATTCAACGACTCGGCACTGCACTGGGATCTGGTAAATACAGAGCCGAAGACCGTCACAGCTCATCTGAAAAACGGGAAAAAGATGATCGTTTATGAAAACGGCATGTTTAAATAAAAAACGCGACGGGGACGAGCCGAAACCATTTTCCGGCAAAGCGGAAAGTCTCTCCCGGCGCATCCCGGCGGATTTACAAAAACCCTGCTGTTTGACAAAAACCGAATATTCAGGTTAATTAGACACGGTGCGCTTTTGCCGTTCGACATAAACAGCACACAAAAAACAAGGAGGTTCTCATGGGTATTTTAACCTGGGTGGTCATGGGATTGATCGTCGGTGTGGTGGCAAAATTTATCATGCCGGGAACCGGACCCGGTGGCATTATCTCCACAATTGTTTTAGGTATTGTCGGCGCACTGGTCGGTGGTTTCATTGGTACCGCTCTCGGACTCGGCTCAGTGACTGGCTTTAACCTGGCAAGTTTCCTTTTGGCTGTGGCCGGTGCGATAGTGGTTCTTATCCTGTTTAAAATAATCAGGAAAAGCAAGCCCTAGGGAACCGCTTCCAGGCAACTTTTGTCGCACAAGTATGCGGTGCCGGGATTCTCCCCGACGCATCCCGTCACATTTGTTTATCGGCCGCGGGCCTTCGAGATTATTTTTCCCGCCGCGAAATAATTGCGTGTGAATTGAAGGGCGGACAGAGCTTCACGGCAGCTTAAGGTCTTGAGGAAGCGGGATTTCACCTGTATCATACGGAGATGTTTTTTCTTCTTTAGTATTTTCTTTTTCTTCTCCAACCACCTCCTCATATTCCCGGATGACTATCCCTCGTCGCTCCATGATGCTGTATATCCGTGCCGCGCGCCGTGACGCATAGCGTGAGCCGGAGGCGGGGTGAAAGCGGCGCGGGGAGGGAAGTGCCGCCGCCAGGGCCGCCGCTTCATGCGCGTCCAGGGCGGCGGGAGATTTACGGTAATATCTACGCGCCGCCGCTCTGATGCCGAAAAGCCCGTCCCCCCATTCGGCCACGTTCAGATATAGTTCCATAATTCTTCTTTTGCTGAGTTCGCGTTCGATGCGCCAGGTCAGGATGGCCTCCTTGACCTTGCGGACGGGACTCTTGGTAGGGCTCAGATACAAATTTTTTGCCAGCTGCTGTGATATGGTGCTTCCCCCCATTTTAAATTTTTTCTGATGAAGGTTTTTTTCCAGAGCCTTTTGCATCGCCTCGAAATCAAAGCCCTCGTGAGACCAGAATTTGTCATCCTCTGCGATAATCACCGCCTTCACCACATAGGGGGATATTTGAGAAAGAGGCACCCAGGACACGCTAATCTTTTTTTTGATGTTTTTCGACCGCCAGACCTTTTCGCGGTGCTCCATAAAAGCGGTCTTGCCCGGACGGTTATTTTTGAGAAATGTGACGTCCGGATAGAAAAAATACCGTCCGATGTCCACCAGCAGAAAAACAGGCAAG
>CAYWRV010000045.1:0-13282 GCA_964460865.1 uncultured Smithella sp.
ATTCGCTTATCGCCGCTTCTCAGGTTGTGGCCATCAATTTTCAAACCGTCGCCGCGGCCAATAACTACTGGCGCAAGTAAAAGAAACCAAACGGCGGAAAGCCGCACGCGGCGCGCGGTTTTCCGCCGGCATCCAAAACAATCACCGATCAAGCAGGTCACAAAAAGCAATTACCGTGGCGGTGTTGTTTTGTGCCATAATTGCATTGAGGGCACACGGAATACGTCACTGTCCGTTTCCAGCGGACCACGACGTTTTTTGACCACAGCGGGAAACTGGATGTCGGAGGAGCCTGATCAGTGCGCGCTGCACGTAATAAAACCAGGGAGCAATAAATGACAACTACATTGAACCAGACACCCCACTCGCCGGATTTCCGTGGCAATCTCATCATGATCGGCTGCGGGAGCATCGGCCAGGCGGCTTTGCCTCTTCTGGGCCGGCATCTGGAGGGGATCTACGAAAGAACAACCATTTTGGCGGCGGATGAGGCCGGCCGGGGTATTGCCGGACGCTTCGGCGCAAAATTCATCCATTGCAATCTTTCACCCGGCAATTACCGCAGTATTCTAAAACAATACATCCGCCCGGGTGATCTGCTGCTGAATCTGTCGGTCGACATTTACAGTCTGGACTTGATCAGGTTCTGTGCGGAGCGCAATGCTCTGTATGTGGATACCTCCATAGAGCCGTGGCCGGGTGTCTTCGACAATCCCATGCTGGAGATGCACCAGCGGACAAACTTCGCCATCCGCAACAAAGCCTTGGAGCTGGCCAGAAAATTAGGCCCTGACTCGCCCACTGCGGTGGTCGATCACGGGGCGAACCCTGGCATCGTATCGCACTTTGTCAAACAGGCCCTGTTCGATTTGTCGCAAATGCTTAATCATGAAGCCCACCGGCCGGCCACCCGGCAGGAATGGGGCCTGCTCGCGCAAAGCCTTAATATCTCCACCATTCAGATATCCGAGCGGGATTCGCAGGCCAGTAGCAAACCGAAGCGCCAGCGCGAATTCGTCAATACCTGGTCGGTTGACGGATTTGCCGACGAGCTTATGCAGCCGGCAGAGCTGTCCTTCGGCACCTTCGAGAAGCGGCGTCCCCGTGGGGCGCGCGAGCACCGCCCCGGCTGCGGCGCCCTGTATCTGGAGCGCCCCGGTGCCAGCACTTTTGCGCGCAGCTGGACTCCTTCCATCGGAGGATTTCAGGGAATGCTGGTGAGCCACGATGAAGTATTTTCACTTGCCGACTATTTGTCCGTGCGCGTGAACGGCAGGTTCGCCTACAGGCCCAGCGTGATGTTCGTTTATCATCCATGCGATGATGCCATGCTGTCCGCTCTGGAGCTGGAAGGAAGCGGATGGATCATGCAGCCTTCGCGCCGCCGCCTTGGTGCAGACATTGTGGAAGGGATGGATGAACTCGGCGTGCTGCTGGCCGGTCACGAGAAAAACGCCTACTGGTTCGGCTCGCAACTGACCATCGCGGAGGCGCGGCGTCATGTGCCCTACGCGAATGCCACAACCATGCAGGTAACGGCAGGGGCAATCGCCGCCGTGATGTGGGCGATAAAAAATCCCCGCAAGGGGCTCGTCGAGCCGGAGGATCTCGACTATGAGGAGTGCCTCGCCACGGCGGCGCCTTATCTGGGACGACTGACCGGCGAGTTCACGGACTGGACACCGCTTGACGGACGCGGCAGATACTTTCCCGAAAAGCTCGACGTCCAGAGCCCGTGGCAACTGCAAAACATCCGCAGCCGGCAATGGCATGGCGAGTAATATCTGTACAAGAGCTTTAAATAATACCTCCTCCAATCATTGCGGGCGTGACCCGGAATCCCCAAAGCACTTTATAACACTGGATACCGCCCCCGATTTTGCACGGGTATGACGACATTGCCGGTTGGGCAGGGTTTGGCAAAGATCTCTGTACGACTAATCAAATCTTGGGCCCCCGCATTTCTCAAATTAGCAAAATCGTGTTGTGGAATGAAGGCAAACGATGTAAAAAGCATTTACGTCCAAACAATTTGGGAGGCCTGATATGCGCCTGTTAAAGAAAACACTGCTCGTCATAATCATTGCTGTCGTGCTGGCCGGTCTGGCCGGATTTGTAATTCTGCCGAGGATCCTCAGGCCCATCCTCACCGATAAACTTACACAGACGCTGCACCGGCAGGCGGCCATCGGACAAATAAAGATCAACCCCTTTGTCTTCTCCGTCACAGTCAGGGACTTTAAGCTGGCCGAACTCGAAAATGACCAATCATTTGTCTCGTTCGACGAACTGTATGTAAACGTTGCCGCTCTTTCCTCGCTGGTCAGAAGAGCTTTCATCCTCGATGAAATACGCCTGCAAAAACCATCTGTACACCTCAGCCGCCGCGCAGACGGTTCATACAACTTTTCGGACCTGCTTCCCGGGGAGGATTCCTCAAAAGAGCAGGACTCCCGTCCTTTCCTTTTTTCGCTCAACAACATTCAGATTATCGACGGCAGCATTGATTTTCAGGACGTGCCGCACCGCACCGGCCACACTGTGCGCCAGCTCAATATCTGCGTTCCGTTTCTTTCCAATATTGATTACTACATGAAAAACTACTCCGAACCCAGATTTTCTGCCGTTGTCAACGGCGATGCCGTGTCTATCGCCGGCAAAACAAAACCGTTTGCCGCATCGCGGGACACAACTTTTTCCATTACTCTGAAAGATATCGATGTCCCCTACTACCTCCAGTACGTACCCGTGAAGATGAATTTCAATCTCACACAGGCACGCCTGGACACGGACATCGAGCTTCACTTCATCGCGCACCGGGACGGGCCGCCGTCCCTTCGTTTGACCGGTCATACCGGACTCAGGAACGTGGCGATGGACGACCTGCGCGGGAAAAAAATCATACGTCTTCCTGCTGTGCGGATGGAGATGGCCAATGTCGAGCCGCTGGCTGCAAAAATTCACCTGTCGCGTATTACGGTTGAGGAGCCGGAGCTGGTCATCCGTCGCGACCGGCATGGTAGCATCAATATGCTCAGCCTGGTTGCGTTGAACGAAAAAAAAGGTGCGGGCAAACCTGGCGCTGACCAAAACAGCAAACAAAAGACAGACCTTCTGATTGACAAGTTTGAAATAGATAAGGCTGATCTTACCTTTATCGACACCAAGCCCGGCCGCGCGGTCAAAATGAATATCTCTCCCTTGAATCTCAGCTTGTCAAATTTTTCCCTGAAAAAAGATGAACGCGCCGAAATGGATCTGGCGCTGGTTCTGAATAAAAACTGCGACATCACCGCCAGAGGCTCCCTGGGCGTCGCACCTGTGGCGGCGGATCTGGCGCTGGAGGTGAAACGACTGGCTATCCGGCCATTCCAGCCCTACTTTGCCGAGTCCGTGCAGTTGGATGTAACACGCGGATTCATTTCCACGGCCGGAAAACTCTCCATCGAGCCGGACGCCGGAGAAGAGCCGAGCGTGAGGTATAAGGGCGACCTCTCCATCGATGATCTGGCCACCATCGACACGATTCGTACGCATGATTTTCTGAAATGGAAAAAACTCCATCTGTCATCGCTTGCCGCCGGTTACAATCCTCTTTTTGTGAATATACAACAACTCTCACTGCAGGATTTTTTCGCAAAAATTGTGATCCATAGAGGAGGCACCACCAATATCGAAAATATTTTCAGCGCCGCCCGAACTGAAAGCGGCAGCGATCAGCAGGACATTGACACAAAGAAGGCACAGTCGGAAAATGCCCCGTCCGCAGGTCCCCCGGACATTAAAATCGGCCGGGTGAGATTTCAGGGTGGCATTATTGATTTTGCCGATTACAACATCAGGCCCAATTACGCGGTCACCATGCAAAATCTCAGCGGCGGGCTCACAGGCCTGTCATCGCAGGAGATTTCACGCGCAAATGTAGCTCTCCGGGGCAATGTCGGCTACGGGTCTCCTGTCGAAATTTCCGGTACGATAAACCCTCTCAAGCAGGATCTCTTTGCCGACATCAAAATCAGTTTTAAAGATCTGGAGATGGCGCAGCTCACCCCCTACGCCATAAAATTTCTGGGCTATCCCATCATCAAGGGCAAACTCAATTTCGACGTGGCCTATCTGGTGGACCACAGACAACTGACTGCGGAAAATAAATTTTTCTTTGACCAGCTCACGTTCGGCGAGCAGGTGGAAAGCCCGGAGGCCATCAAGGCACCGGTAACGCTCGCCGCCTCTCTTCTAACCGACCGCGACGGGCGGATCAATCTGGACATTCCTTTATCGGGCAGTCTCGATGATCCCAAGTTCAGGGTCTGGCCGCTGGTGTGGCAGGTCGTGGTGAACATCATTACCAAAGCAGTGACCTCGCCCTTTTCCCTCCTGGCCGGCATGACCGGCGGCGAAGAGATGAGCTTTGTTGAATTTGAATACGGCAGCGACGCAATTCCCAACGAGGGAGTCAAAAAAATTGCGGCGCTGGAAAAGGCCCTCTACGACCGTCCGCAATTAAAGATGGAGATCGCCGGCTATGCAGACTCTGCACTGGATAAAGATGCTTTGCAAAAAGCGCGATTCTCCCGCCAGATCAAAGCGCAAAAGCTAAAGGAAATGATTGACAAAAGTCAGGCCGGAATGGACACGGACAATGTCGTGGTCGCAGAAAACGAATATGAAAAATACCTCACCATGGCGTACAGGGCGGCAAAATTCCCCAAGCCGAGAAACAAACTGGGCATCGCCAAAACATTGCCGGTACCGGAAATGGAAAAGCTCATGCTGGAAAACATCGTCATCCCCGACGGAGCGTTAAGCCAGCTTGCCGCCCGCCGTGCACAGGCGGTGCGTGAAAAATTGCTTGCCGGCGGCAAGGTTGAGCCAGACAGGATTTTTCTGGTCAAGCCTCAATCATTGATACCGCAGCAAAAGGAAAAGGCAAAAGACAGCCGGGTGGATTTTACACTGAAATAAACCAAGCCGCCTCCGGGAATGATAGCGTGAAGGCGCTCTGACGGGTATGGTGTTTTATGAAAAAAACAATATCCGCTTTTTTAATACTGTGCCTAAGTGTCGTTTTAGTTTCCTGCCCACCGCCGTGGACCGTGGAGCAGCCTCTCCAACCACAAGCGCGGCAATGCCTGCCTTCCTTCCCCGATAAAAACGGCTGGTACGGGGGTGACGGGGCCTACTCCATCTCTTTAGACGAGAGACGCACCCTCTGGCTCTTCGGCGACACCTTTGCCTCATCACAACCACAGCGTAAAGACCGGGCCGGGATGGATGTCATTTTGGGCACCACTCTTGCCGTGTCCGTGTGCCTTCCCGATGGAACCTTTTCCATTGAATATTTTTTGAAAAAGAAGGGCACAAAATTCGTATCGTCGTTTTGCGAAGACGAATGGCTCTGGCCTCAAGCCCCTTTCATCACCGGAGGGGTTTTGTATATTCCATTGCTTTCGGTACAGGCGCTGCCCGACAGCCCCGGCCCCTTTAATTTCCGCATTGCCGGACATAAAATCGCCCGCATCTGTAACTTCAGCGCCCGCGACCCCCACCTGTGGCCGATAGAGTATCTTGACTGGACGGACTACCTGGCACCCCAAATCGAGGCACTCGCTCCCGCATCGGTCGTTCATGAAGGTTATGTTTATTTTTTTCCCCTTTTGCGTAGCTCCTTTGACGGAACCTACGAGCGCGGGAATATCCTGGTGCGCATCCCCACAGAGGCGCTGGCCCGGCCTGCCGGACGGTTTGAATATCTCTACCACGATGGAACATGGCAGGATAAACTAGACCCCCGTCAGGCGCGAATCATCTTCCCCGATGGAATTTCCGAAATGAGCGTCCGCTATCGCCCCGAAGAAGGCAGATGGCTTGCCGCTTACCTGTCGCCCGACGGCAGAGGCAAAGTATTTTTGTTCTCCACGGCGGATGGGCTGCAAGGCCCCTGGAGCAAGCCCGCACCTTTCGGGAAAACAATAGATGAGGTCGATCCGCAAAGCCCTCTGTACGATGCGGACACCTTTTGCTATGCGGGCAAGGAACAGCAGCAATTCTCATCGGAGAGAGATCTCGTTTTCACCTATGTCTGCAACTGGGCGGGTACCCCTGACCATCCGCAGAGTTTTTTGCGGAAAAACCTCTTTCTGTACCGGCCTCAGGTTGTGATTATCCGGCGCTGACCGGATCGGAGGAATAGTTCTTGACCGTGACAGGCTTTGCTCCTATGCTCGAAAATCAATGAGGTAATCCATAAACGAACGGTAGCGCCAAAACATCATTCGGAGGGACTGATGAAGATTATCGTTTGCCTGAAGCAGGTGCCGGACACGTCTGATGTTAAAATAGACCCCGAAACACATACTCTGATCCGCGAAGGCATCCCCAGTATTATCAATCCATTTGACATGTACGCCATCGAAGAGGCAATCCGCCTCAGGGAGAAGTTCGGCGGCAAGGTAACAGCCCTGACGCTTGGCCCTCCTCAATCCCTCAAGGCGCTTACAGAAGCCCTGGCCATGGGCGCAGATGATGCCATTCAACTTTCCGACCGTGCTTTTGCCGGATCGGATTCCTGGGCCACTTCATACACTCTTGCGTTGGCGATCAGGAAGCTGGGCGAATTCGACCTGGTTTTGTGCGGGAAGCAGGCCATCGATGGCGACACCGGGCAGGTTGGGCCGGGCATCGCCAGCCAACTGGGCATCGCACAACTCACCTATGTATCCAGAATTGTCAGCCTTGATTTGGAGGCGCGACTGATCACAGTGGAGCGTCTCCTGGAAGAGGGCCTGGAGATTGTCGAGGCCGGACTTCCGGCTCTCCTTACAGTATTGAAAGACATAAACCAGCCCCGCACCGCATCATTTATCAAGATTCGCGATGCTTCGAAAAAGACCATACCGACCTGGAGCGCCGCCGACCTGCCGGAAGCGGATCCGGCCATGCTGGGACTTACAGGCAGTCCGACACAGGTGATACAGATCTTCACACCACCCATGCGCACAGGCGGTGCAGAGCTTATCAAGGGAGACACAGTGAAGGAATCAGCCGCCCTGCTGGCGGACAAAATTATTGCCGAAAAAATTATCTGAGGAGCAAAAATTGGCCCTTTTAAAGATCGATCATGACAAGTGTGTCGGCTGTGAGGCCTGTATTGATGCCTGCCCGTTCGGGGCTCTCAGTATGGTTGATGGCCAGATACAAGTAAGCGAGGCCTGTACGGCATGCGGCGCATGCCTCCTTTCCTGCCCCATGCATGCCTTGAATTTACTGAAGGAACAGGAACCGGAGGTCGCCATAGACCTGAGTGCCTGCAGCGGCGTATGGGTCTGGGTCGAACAATTTCGCCGGGAAGCGTGCAGCATCTCCCTGGAGATGCTGGGGCAGGGGCGGATGCTTGCCGACCAGCGTGGCGTTGCTCTGACGGCATGTGTCCTGGGACATAAAGTGGAGCATATCGCAGCAGAAGCAATATCCTGCGGGGCGGATCGTGTCTTTCATGTGGATGACCCCACACTTGAGGTTTACAGGACAGCTCCCTATTCAAGAGCGCTGGTTGATCTGGTGCAAGAGCACAAACCGGAGGCGCTCATCCTCGGCGCCAGCTCACGGGGCCGCGACCTTGCCGGATCCGTCGCTTCAGTGCTTCACACCGGCCTCACGGCGGATTGCACCGGGCTGGAATTCGATACAAAAACCGGGTTGCTTTTACAGACCAGGCCGGCCTTTGGCGGAAACATCATGGCGGCCATTGTCTGTCCTTATCACCGGCCGCAGATGGCCACCATGAGGCAGCATGTGGCACAGATGCCCGTCTCCGACCCTGACCGTCAGGGGCAGATAATCGCTGTGAAGGCGGTCCTTACAGAGGCGGATATTGCAACCAGAGTGATTGATTTCATCGAGGAACAAAGCGAAGTCAGCCTGGCCGATGCCCGTATCATCGTATCCGGCGGTGGCGGTGTCGGCGGAGCAGAGGGCTTCAAAACAATCCGCCTGCTTGCTGATGTACTGGGCGGCGCGGTGGGGGCCTCACGCACCGCTGTGGACAGGGGCTGGATTCCCTATGCACACCAGGTGGGGCAGACGGGCCGGACGGTGCGCCCCGACCTGTATATTGCCTGCGGCATCTCCGGACAGATACAGCACCTGGCCGGCATGAAGACATCCAAAGTCATCGTCGCCATCAACAAAGACCCCGAAGCACCTATTTTCAATGTTGCCGATTTCGGCATCGTGGGAGACCTGTTCGAAGTTGTTCCGGCGCTGACCGACCAATTTAGAAACAAGCTTCCGACTAACTTCAACATCGTCCCGTGATCAGCAAGTTACCCCCTAACAAAGCTCCACCACGAGGAGTTGATCGCCATGAGTTGTGAGCTAATTGCTATATTATTCTCCACCTCCGGCCCGCTAAAGCAGGCCACCTCCGCCGCCCTTCGACAGGCTCAGGGTGAACGGGGGACATTAGTGGGTGCGCGCCGCACTTTATTGACCGTTCGTGCTGAGCTTTTATTGCCGTTCGTGCCGAGCCCTTAAATGCCCATTTGCGCTGACCTTTTATTGCGGTTCGTGCCGAGCCTTTAAATGCCCATTCGCGCTGACCTTTTATTGCCGTTCGTGGTGAGCCCTTAAATGCCCGTTCGTGCTGAGCTTTTACTGACCGTTCGTGGTGAGCCTGTCGAACCAGAACGGCTAACCTTGAACTACCAGCTATAAGTTATTCCCGATACACCACAAGATATGCACAAAGTATTTGTTGCCTGCTTGACTAGTCGCTTGGCCATATTTGATTTAATAATACCATGGTGCTAAAGTTTTGTATGTCACGTGATGCAGATGATGCCTGGGGTCAATTTAATGAACCACGGGCATGTCCGATACAAACGGCTTTTAAAATGAAAGGATTAAAGGTGGACCCATGTTCGCGCCGCAAAGAATTTTAGTGCCGACCGATTTTTCAACCTTTTCAGAAAACGCTCTCAAACACGCAATGGACATTGCAAAGCAAAATAAGTCCCGGATTATTCTCCTGCATGTCCTTGACGATGGTTTCACGCAGTGCACCGCTGAATACTGCATGGATGATGAAACCTACAAAACCACACTGAATAAAATTATAAATAACGCATCAACTAAACTCAAACAAGAGGTGCAAAAGATTACCGGGTATGATGATGTAGAAATAGAACAAGAATTAAGGCGCGGTGTTCCATCTGAGGAAATCCTGAAAGCGCAGGAAGAAAATAATATTGATCTGATCGTCATCGCTTCGCACGGACAAACAGGAATTTTAAAAAACCTGATAGGCAGTGTTGCCAGCAAAATTACAAAAAGAGCAACATGTCCGGTATTGCTGATCAGAAGTTAATCGAACAGGTCGCGGGTCAATTAATGGCATCGAAAGGAGAAATGATATGCAGAAGAGGATAATTCAGACCTTTCTGGTTCTTACGCTATTGGGGATAATTGTCGGCCTTCCGTATGCTTCGGATTTTAGCGTAACGTTGAAAAAAGCACAAGCTGGCGACCGGGAAGCCCAGTACAGCCTCGGGCTTAGGTACACTTGGGGCGTTGACGTCGCGCAGGACTACAAAAAAGCTTTTGAGTGGTATACCAAGGCCGCTGAGCAGGGACATGCCGAGGCCCAAGCCTACCTTGGGCTCATGTACCATACCGGCGAAGGCGTCCCTCAGGATTATAAAAAAGCTCTTCAGTGGTATACCAAAGCAGCCAAACAGGGATTTGATGATGCCCAGTACGACCTCGGGCTCATTTACTATAAAGGCTATGGTGTCCTGCAGGACTATAAAAAAGCTGCTGAGTGGTTCACCAAAGCAGCCGAACAGGGGCATGCCGATGCCCAGAACAATATCGGGGTAGCGTACGAACGAGGGCATGGCGTCCCTCAGGATTATAAAAAAGCTCTTGAATGGTATTCCAAGGCAGCCATACAGGGGTATGCATTGGCCCAGAACAACCTCGGATTTATGTACTATACAGGTAATGGCGTCCCCCAAGACTATAAAAAAGCGCTTCAGTGGTTTTCTAAGGCGGCCGAACAGGGAGAGGCGTTGGCTCAGTACAACCTCGGGCTCATGTATGGAGAAGGGCATGGCGTCCCTCAGGATTATAAAAAAGCTCTTGAATGGTATTCCAAGGCAGCCATACAGGGGTATGCATTGGCCCAGAACAACCTCGGGCTCATGTATGAAAAAGGCTGTGGCGTCGTGCAGGACTACAAAAAAGCCTTCGAGTGGTATTCCAAGGCCGTCGAACAAGGAGAGGCTGGTTATGCTAATTGAAAATTGATCATTTAAGAGGGGTTGTGATAACCGAAAATTGACCACCCTTGGCCAAAATTTTCCTGCTAAAGAAGAATGGGATATCCCAAGAAACTTTAGAGGAGGAAAAGGAGTGCTCAAGATGGATCAATACGAGTTAATCAGGACTGGTTCTCGGGTATATGGAAAGAACATCAGCGAGCTGTCCCGTATGACGGGACATTCCCGGAACACCATCAAGAAAGCGATACGTGGCGAGCCGTGGGGATATAAAGCGAGGGAACGTCAGCCGTTTCCCGTTTTGGGTCCATACCTGTCGTCCATCACCGAATGGCTTGTGGGTGATAAAGACAAGCCGAAGAAACAGCGTCATACTGCTCGACGAGTTTATAATCGTTTACTGGAAGAACAGGGATATCCAGGCAGTGAGTCCACCGTCCGGCGCTATGTGCGGTTTGCGAGGATGGATTTGGGTCTGGATGGTTCCCGCGCTTTCATTCCCTGCGATCCGGAAGCGGGTTATGAAGCCGAAGTCGATTGGGGGGCGGCGACAGCTCTTCTTGCCGGGGTGGAGGTTCGTCTAAAGTTTTTCTGCATGCGCAGCAAATATTCCGGAAAGCACTTTGTCCGTTTTTATCCATGTGAACGCCAGCAGGTATTTTTTGATGCTCACATTCATGCTTTTTCCTTTTTCGGCGGTGTTTTCCCCGTTTTGATTTACGATAATCTGACGACGGCGGTCTATAAGGTGCTATGCGGACGCAACCGTATTGAGCAGGAGGAGTTTGGCAAGTTCCGATCATACCATAATTTTGAGCCCCGTTTTTGCAATCCTGCAAGCGGAAACGAAAAAGGTGGGGTGGAAGGATTAGTTGGCTTTGCGCGCCGCAATTACATGGTGCCCGTTCCCGAAGCCGCAAGTCTGAAGGAACTCAACGAAAAGATTCTGGCACGGTGCGTTTCATACGGTAGCCACAAGATTGACGGTCGGGAGCGGACGGTTCATGAACTTTATGACGAGGAAAAGAGCCATCTTCTTTCTCTTCCGGAGGGCGTTTTCAGCAACGTAAGGACGTTCGGCGTCCGGATCGACAAGTACGCCACCGTTCGTGTTGATAAAAACCGGTATTCCGTGCCCAGCCGTTACGCGGGGTTTTCCGCGAATGTCTCAGGTCATGCCGACCGTGTGGAGATTTTTGCGGGATTGAAACGTATTGCCGTCCATGAGCGATCCTATGGCAACAATAAATGGATACTTAACCCGGATCATTATCTTGAGCTAATCAGAGAGCGGCCCATGGCCTTCAACAGCGCAAGACCTATCCGGCAATGGCGCCAAAGCTGGCCGGACTCCTTAAACACGCTCCTTTCAAGATTTTGCCGCGCCCAAGGGGAAACGAAAGGCATCAAGGATTTTATTAACGTTTTGATGTTCTACCGTGATTATTCCGTTGAGGCGATTGAAAGAGCTGTTTTGCAGGCCGTAGAGAAAAGCATCAGCTCCAGTGACGGGGTGCGCCATCTTCTGATTTATGCCCAAAGTCCCCAGCCCACCATCGCGCCTTTAAATGCGTGGCCGAGTCTGCCGCCTCCCGACATAACGGTTTACTCTCAACTGGGAGGTGTGCAATGAAAACAGCAACCCTTATCGAGCTACAGGCCCATCTCAAAGCATTGAATCTCTCCAACATGGCCCGCCATTTGGAAGTCTCCTTGCGGCAGGCGAAAGAAAGCGGTATCGATTATGATGAGTTTCTTTTAGGCTTGACCGGGGCCGAAGTGCAGACCCGTGCGGAAAACAGTCTTGCACGCCGGATTCGAGACGCAAAGTTTCCTTTGATCAAAACGCTGGAAACCTTTGATCTGTCGGCCGTGCCGGATTTGGACATTCGGCTGATTCGGGAGCTTGCGGGCGGCGATTACATCCGGGAACACCGCAATGTTATTTTTTCGGGTCACAGCGGTGCCGGCAAGACCCATATGGCCACCGCCCTGGGCATCCAAGCCTGTAAAAACAGTTTCCGTGTCCGCTTTGTTACCTGCTATGGCCTGGCCAATGAGTTGATCGAAGCCAGGCAGGACAAAGCCCTGCAACGTATAGTCCAAAAGTACGCCCGTTATGACCTGCTGATTCTAGACGAATTGGGCTATATCCCTTTTTCCAAAGAAGGATCGGAACTGCTTTTTCAGGTTCTGGCTGAACGTCACGAAAGGGGCTCCGTATTGATTACCACCAATCTGGGATTTGCGGATTGGACGCAGGTGTTTGGCGATCCTGTTTTAACGGCCGCTCTTTTGGATCGTCTGACCCACAAAGCCTATATCGTTCACTGTAACTGGGAGAGTTTTCGCCTTAAACAAAGCCTGAAGGAAAAAAGTAAATAAGAAAGTGCCATATGCAGGTAACGGTTTATAATCCACAAAAAGGCCGATTGGAAGCCATCGACATCGAATATGGCAATAACAACACCATCTGGTTTGGCCGTTACAAGCAAGACAACGATATCTCTAGCATTACCGATTTCCAGGGGGAAATCCTGATTAAAGACAAGTCCGTTTTGGATATATGACATATCGAGAGCGGAGATCGTTTACAGCCAGAAAAATGCAAAACAATTGGTGCGGGAATACCAATAAGAATGTTCGCAAGAGAAAAAAGGCGTCGTGCGTGACGAGGGTCGCCCTACGGGTTCATCCGATACGCATACCGGTTCCGATGCATTTAGGTGAGATGATCAACCCCGCATCTCGTGACTTAAACTCGCTAAAGGGTGGTCAAATTTAGGTTGTCACAGATGATCAATTTTAGGTTGTCATTACTAAGAGGCCATTGCCCAGAACAATCTCGGGGTAGCGTACGAACGAGGGCATGGCGTCCCTCAGGATTATAAAAAAGCTCTTGAATGGTATTCCAAGGCAGCCATACAGGGGTATGCATTGGCCCAGAACAACCTCGGATTTATGTACTATACAGGTAATGGCGTCCCCCAAGACTATAAAAA
>CAYWRV010000046.1:0-1672 GCA_964460865.1 uncultured Smithella sp.
GGGAAGAAAAGTTTAAGAAAACATTTAGGGATATTTGTACGGTTAAAATCGATGTCCTGGAGTATGCCGATCCCGACTCATTCACTCCCGACCAGAAGTTACTGGTTGACCGGCGTGACTGGCAGGCGTGAGGTCGTGTTTTTTTCCGAGCTGGTAGGCGTCAATAATCGATAATACCCACAGCAAAATAATAAGAGATATCATCAGCAGAAGAAAATTTATATTGACAGTTTTCAGGGCATCCAGAGTTACATCAAGGACATTGCCGGGCTGAACCGTTCCTTTTTTAAACGGGGCGGCCCTGATGATATCGATACCGGCCCTGATTATTACCCACGCCAGGACCAGAGAGCCTGCCAGTGAAGAGATAATAAAAGCCAGTCCCCTTACGATATGCCCCAGATAAATCTGGCCCCAGCCGGGAAGGAGAAAGGCACTGAACATTGCAGCCTTACGCGCTTTTTCCATATTCAAGCCTTCAGGATAAAATTGCAGCGTCTCTTATTTTCAATTGAATGTCGGATGCACCGTTCCAATAGTTTATATGGGGGGAAAATACGATGTCCAGTTCCGAAGAACTCATGGCATTGAGATGTTTGCTCATGCCAAACCAGATGGCACCCAGTGAAGTCCCCTCCGAGGTAAACCGCATTTTCAGATGATTGTTCCCGACTACGGCCGCGGAAGAGGTCCGGACATTCCGTGCGCAAAGGACCGGTTCGGGGTTCTCACAGCCGAATGGAGCCAGCATATCCAGTTGGCGGATCAGGTCCATGTTGATGTCGCGCAGGCGGCATTCCGCATCTATATGAGTCCGGGAAACCATATCAGATGTCTGGACAGAACAACTTATGATCTCATCGAGCATGCAGGCGAATTCATCGATGTCATCCTCTTTTATCGAGATACCGGCGGCGCGGTAATGCCCACCATACGAAAGCAGAAGAGAGGAGCATTGCTGTAATCCTTTATGAATATTGAAATCGGAAACACTGCGTCCCGATCCTTTGCCGACACCGTCTCTTAAGCTGATCACAAAAGCGGGACGGCTGTACAGATCCACCAGACGCGAGGCGACAATACCCACAACCCCGGGGTGCCATTTTTCGGAAGAAAAGACCAGGGCGCTCGTGTTTTCCAAATCGGGCTCGGCTCCCAGTTTTTCCAATATATCGTTGAGGATTTCCCTTTCCATGGCCTGGCGCCGCCGGTTGTATAAATCAAGTCTGGCGGCAAGCGGGCGCGCCTCTTCCATGTTTTCGGCAAGCAAAAGTAAAACTGCATCTAGCGCGGAGGCTATCCGGCCGGCTGCATTGATGCGGGGAATAAGGCAAAATGAGGCCTTAAAAGAATCGATAAGCTGTCCGTCGATGCCGCAGACTTCTTTTAGTGCTCTGATACCTGGCCTTTTGCCTTCCGTGATTAACTCCAGACCTATTTTTGTAAAAATCCTGTTCTCCCCGATGAGCGGAGCTATGTCGCCGATTGTCCCCAGAGCCACTATATCCAGATAATCCTTCAGGTTGGGGTATTTACCGTCACTCCAGAAGCCTTCTTTGCGCAGGGTTCCGCGCAGAGCGATCAGGAAATTAAAGGCGATCCCGACTCCGGCAAGGTGTTTAAAGGGGAAGGGACAGTCCGAACGGTTGGGATTGATGCAGGCAACAGCCGG
>CAYWRV010000046.1:1772-13046 GCA_964460865.1 uncultured Smithella sp.
AACTTATGTCAAGCATTGATTATTTTCTCTCCATAACGATACTTTTCACCGCTGTATCACGTGCCTGCAATATTGATGCTTCTTTTTTGAAATCATCAATATATACCGGTACTATTTTTTTCTCATATCGGATGGTTTGCACCAAAACCTCAATTTCAGAACCTTGCTCTTTAAATATTTCTGTTCGCCGGCAAGCGCCATCATCGTAAAAGAAGGGAGAGGGCAATTTTTTTATTTGGAAGCCCGGAGGAAAGACAAGCCGGAGCGTTTCTTCGGCATGAAGCGACGAACGGAGCACGATCGGGTATTTTCGAATGGGGGCAGCCATGACATCACGATATGTATCGTGTCGAAATAAATTGGAAAGAACAATCGTGTCGGAATCAAGCAACTGGGCAAGATTTTTAATTCTGCCTCTCACATGCACGAAAAAATGCTTATGTGTTTCATCGGGGCTGCCGGTTTCCAAATTTTCCACTTCAATGCCTCTGTCTTCGAATGATTTTTGTCTCTGCCGGGGCGACATGTATTTGTACAAATACCTGATGGCCTGCGCCGCCAGGCCGTAATATTCATAACGGAAATCACCGTAGGCGTTTCCCTGTTCATCAATACGGTAGGTGATCTCGCTATGCAGACGGTCTGATTTCTCATCCGGCGCCGGCGTTTTGACAAATTTGTAGGTGCCGTTCGGACGAATTATAAAAACGCTGACCGGCCGCACGGAAGGCGGTGAATTGTAGGCAGCCACTTCATTAGTTGCATCGAGCCAGAAAAATTTGTCCTTTTCCGGTACAACCGCGATCATATGGTTGAAAGCGGCAAGCGAAGGCATAGTTTCATCGAAGTACTCACGATGGACAGGCACCAGCGCCGGCTGTGCCTCAATCCCTGCTATTTCAAGCATGGTGATAAGCAGAACAGTTTTGTCCTTGCAGTCTCCGTATCTCTTTTGAAAGACTTCCGACGCAGCATGAGGCTTATGGGTATGAGCCCCCAGCAAGACTGCCACATAACGTGTGTTTTGTGAGACGAATTTAAAAATCGCGTTTATTTTTTCTTCACGGGAATTCATTCCGGCGATCAGTTGCAGGGTAAAATCTTGAAGTTCCCGATCGGCTTTCATTTGCTGCCTTATCAGTTTGGCATACCAACGTGAGATCCCGCTCCAGTCTTCCAGCGTCCAGATCCAGACCTGCGGAAAAGTCTCCCGGTCAACAAGCGAGGGCATACGCGATTCAGGCAAAATTGCTTCCTGGTTTAGGTTTTTAAAAATGTACCTTGTCTTGTCGCCTTCCGTGATTATCTGAGGGGCCAGGTCCGTCTGAAAGCTTTTATATTTGAGCGTTCTCCCCCGGGGCAGCACCACTTCCAGAATATCCTCCACTATCGGGTCAAAATTGCGACAAAGGAATATCGTAAAAAAGTCCGGATCTGTCGTGGTTTTATTCTGGCGCACTTCGGTGGCGTACTCCACGATGCAGCCGTCTTCCACGGCGGGCATGGTAAAGCGCTTGAGCCTTATATCCGTATAGAAATCGAATCCTGAAAACTGCTCGGTATCCTGGATGGCGTTTTCCTGCAGGGGAATGACCCGGCCGTCCGGCGTGATCGTATTTGCAAAAAGGACACGGGCTTTATGTTCATTGAGCCGGTATGAAAATGATTTGGAGGCATATTTGCGGCCTCTTTCATTGAAAATTTTGTATCTCTCCAGGTGCCGCTTCACGCTTGTGCCGTCTTGAAAAAATTCAACGTAGGCGTAGGAATGCAAAAGGCAGGCACCAGCGCCCGGGTGATCCGATGCCTGAGGCGTCCGGCCGAGATATTGACGGAGATCACCCTCGGCAACGCTTTTGAAATTAATTGAGCTGGAGCAGGAAATGCTTAGTAAAATCAAGCAGAGAATGATTATTTTGTGTGCCTTCATCTTTTCCTCCCGTGATTGCGAGCATACATTTTTTTGCCGCACCGGTCAAACACGGGTGTTTGTTGAAGTTTCAATAAATAAATGCTAGTTCACAGCGTGTTGCCATGCTTAGGAAATGTTTTAAATTAAACAAGGCCGATATCGCACCGGTCCAGCTCATAATTGAAGGGTATGAAGGGCTGGCTACCGTCTCGACCATTGATCCCCGAACCGCCGTTATACAGGTTCTCATCATGCCGGATTTTATCGACGAGATGGAATCCATTATAAAGGATCTGCAAAACGTTTTTACTCTTGAGGAAATCCCTTCGGGGAAACATGGAGTTTTTCCATGCTGATGCTCACACACACCTGCATGCTGCAGGAAAGAATAAAAGGCTCCGGTATCAAAAATATTGATCCGGACATTTATATATACAATATCGCGCCTGATTTGCTGACCATCCATCCTGAAATCAGCGCCAAAATGACTCACTCGATAGACAGGTTCTTTGAGGTACCGCACCAACACCGAAGGGCGAGCTATCTGATGTACCATTTGTTCGTTGATGACGTTGCCCATTACGGAGAAATCAAGCTCAAATGCTCCGAAGAGTTTAATCCTGATTCTCCTGGCTATACCTATATAAGGGGCAAATCTCTGATCGCTCCTCTTATCGAACTGCATCACATCATCGGCCGGGATATTTCCCGTGAAGATGCCGCCTATCGCTCTCACCTGATCATTGAGATGCTCTACGATCTGGTGATTCGCGAGCAAATAGATAAAAATCAATCGATGCAGCTACTGGAAGATGCAATCAAGTTTACACTCGAAAAGCGATCCGGACAGTTTTGCTCCGACATGATATGGCTTTATGGAATTGAAAAAAACCAGGCTCTTTATGTACTCGAAAGTGCCGTGACTTATATGACCCGGGAAAGAATGGAGCGGCTTATGAACCTTGAAGGCCGGATTCGTCTTTTTACAGAGAAATTCGGTCTCAGAAACGACAGTTTGCAATTTGCTGATTTGATTAAAACCCTTTTTCGCGATGCCCTGACTTCAGTTGAAAATGATGATTTTGCCCGCCAGGCAGCAGCTGTAATTGACGGCTGCGGCTGGACTCCCCTAAATTAGGCGGCTTTTTTCACAAAGCCGGAACGAATACAACGTGTGCAAACCTTCATTCTTTTTACCGCACCAGTTTTTTTATCCACACAGCGCAGACTTTGCAGGTTCGGGCGCCAGACGCTTTTGGTCTTGTTATTGGCGTGGCTTACGTTATTTCCAATCGATGGTT
This sequence comes from uncultured Smithella sp., assembly GCA_964460865.1. GTDB lineage: Bacteria > Desulfobacterota > Syntrophia > Syntrophales > Smithellaceae > UBA8904. The sequence goes on from CAYWRV010000046.1 coordinate 4,986, forward strand.
TTTTCCCACAAACTTCACATACACGAGACATGATCGATATCCTCCCAAAAAAATGTCCGAGGTTCTTAAACCATAAGACGTTATTATGCAAGGCTTTTGTGTAAAATTTTCAGGAAATGTGCGTAAAAAACCTGTTATGCCTTCATGCTGGCAGGCTGTCCCGTTGCTTCGAGAACCCTGAGCCAGACATTTCCTTCAGGATCGATTTTCCTGCCGGAAATGACTGCCGACAGGGGCAGATGAACGTAAGCATCGTTTCGCAGGGCAACCAGCAGACCTGTCTTGCCGGCCATCGCCGCATGAACCGAATACTGTCCCAGCGAGCTGCAATAGATGCTGTCTGAAGCGTTGGCCGGAACGGAACGTATCATATAGCTTGGTTCAATGTATTTCAGATTGATTTCAAAATTTTCTTTTTTGAAATATTCTTCGATGGATTTTTTCAAAAAAAGCCCGATATCCTGCAGACGGACATTTCCTGAGGCGTCGGTCTGCCTTTGTATGGAGCCCTGGCTCATCAGTTCCTGTCCGGCCCCTTCTGCCACCAGAATCACCGCATGCTCCCTGGTTTCCATTCTTCTTTTTAAGGCATTGAGAAAACCTTTTTCACCGTCGAGATCAAAAGGGACCTCCGGAATCAGCACAAAATTCGCGTCACCCTGCGCCAGTGCCGCCGTGGCCGTAATATAGCCGGATTCACGTCCCATAATCTTCACCAGGCCGATGCCATGATGAGCGCCTTTGGCCTCCACATGGGCGCAGCGCACCGCCTCCACGGTTTTTTCAATCGCCGTATCGAAGCCGAATGATTTTTCAATCAGGCTAAGGTCATTATCGATGGTTTTTGGGATGCCGATGACCGCCATAGCGAGGCCTCTGGCAGTCACCGTCTGTGTCAGTTTTTCTGCAGCCCTCATGGTGCCGTCACCACCGATGCAAAAAAGAATGCTTACTTTCATGTCGGCCAGATAATCAATCATCACGTCGGAATCTTGCGGCCCTCGTGATGACGAGAGGATACTGCCCCCGATATGTGTGATATCTTTAACAAAATCCGGAGTAAGTCCAATCGGTTTATGGCCAAGGGTGGGATTTAACCCTCTGAGGCCATATTTAATACCCAGAATCTGCCTCACTCCGTAACGATAAAACAAAGTCATGGTCAAAGAGCGGATGACGTCATTGATGCCGGGGCATAATCCACCACAGGTGACAATTGCCGCCCTGGTGGTGGCGGGGTCGAAAAATATCTTTTCGCGCGGGCCGGCGCATTCAAGCGAAAGGGGCAACCCCGATGCGTCTTGCTCAAGCGCGTAGTTATCTATACCGGTATTAAATAAAATCCGGTCATCATCTGATATGAAGGCAGACAGTCCGAGCGGTGAATCTATCCGGCAGGGACCAAGACTGGTGATTTTAAACTTGGTCGTCATAAATTCATTTCCTCATTGATTTTATAATATTTTGCACACTGTTTCGGCCGGAAATAATTTCCCCGTCAAATCCCGCGTCGGCCAGCAACGGGGCGCCGGTCAGGAAAACGTTAGGATGTTTCGTTTTCCCGTTTTTGGCGGCAAAAGAAGTGAAAAAAGAGTTTCTGATGTTATATATCGGAGTGGCTACTTTTCTTCGAGTGGATGAAATCTCTATTGATTTATCCAGATCGCACCATTTTATGTTCTCTTTGAGAAATGGCAAAAACCACTCCAGCCTCTCCAGAATCGAGCTGCCTTCACGCTTTAGCGCATCGTTTGTCCATTTTTCTTCCGTGGCTTCCAGATAAACGGTCGCAGACAAGGAGGTTTCTGTACTCTGGATATGTTCTTCGCGTGAAAGCTCAGAGGTTTCCAAAATGATCAGGTTATCCTCAAAAAGATCCCTGTCAATGTCGGAGACAATAACGGCGTGGTGCGCAAGTTTTTGAGGCAGGCATTTCGAGGCCACACCCAGAAAAATACTGAAAGGGTAGCGGAGTATTTTTACCGGGCGGAGGCGCTCCTGGAGGACAAAGGGCTTTTTGCCGGTATTGATTAAAGAGATGCTTTGCGCTTTTGTGCTGATGATCAGATTTTTAGCTGACAGTTTGGAGATAGAGCCATTTTCCTGCCTGAGCCCCACATCTATCAATTTTTGTGCAGAAATAGAAACCACCTCCTGATTGCTCAGGTACAGACCTTTGTTTTCTTCCAGTTTTTTGATGAGTGCGTTGAAGAGAAATTGCTTTCCTTCTGAAAAGTGGAAAACGCCGCGCCTGGGCGCCAAATGCTGAAAAGCTGCTGAAAACGAAAATAAATCGTGGTGATTGAAGCACAAAAGTGTCTGCTGTGCCTCCCAGACCTTATCCAGAGCCTTGTTGCGGGACAGAATCCCGTCAAATTTAGCGGTGGCAAATTTATAGCGCAGTATGTGCGGAAATATTTTCAGGTATGAAAAGTATTCTCTGAATGTTTGCGGCTGGAGCTCGGGGTGTTTGTCGAACCAGTCGGTAAAAATGTCTGCGGCAGCGGAGGCGGCTCTGTAGTAGTCTTTTATTTCATCTTTCAGGTGGGGGAACTCACGTGCCATTTCGGTCATAAGCTCGCCCGGGTCGGAGAAAAAATCAAGCCGGTGGCCCGGCAGGATTATTTGATAGGCAGGATTTAGAGGCTTTTCATAACCCTCGGGAAGGGAAATACCAAGCCCGGCGAGTATTTTGCCGGCCGGCTGTTTTGGATCCAGGCCGGTTGCAGGCACAGGATCAAGGTTGAAGACGAAATCATCCAACACGTTTAATCCACCCGTCCCGGTCTCCGCGACCAGAAGCGTCTTCAGGCCGTGCCAGGAGGCGGTGGCGGCGGCAACATGGGAAGATAGATCATCACCAATGACAATAATATCGTACATGACAAATTTTGTCCCGATTAATAACGGGCAGGGTGCTCAATCATCCAGCGGCGGATTATGCAATACCTGCCGCTCCCGGTAGTTGATTCCTTTTATTTCCACTTGACGACCTTTTTTCACGATGCGGTTTTGTGCAAAGTAACGGATCGCCTGCGGATAAATCTTATGCTCTTGTCTGAGTATGCGGGAGGCAAGTTCATCGGCTGTGTCGCCTGGTAGAACCGGAACCGCCGCCTGAATAATGACCGGCCCTGTGTCCACACCTTCATCGACAAAATGAACTGTACAACCGGAAAATTTAGCACCGTAGTCGATGGCCGCCTGCTGTACATTCGTGCCGGGAAAAGAAGGCAGAAGGGCGGGGTGAATATTGATAACCCTGTCGCGGAAAGTCCCGAGGAACCAGGCCGATAAAATACGCATGAAACCGGCCAGCACAATGAGCTCAACGCCCGCATCTTTTAATAAAAGGGCAAGCTCACGGTCGTAATCCTCACGGCTGGCGAAATCACGGTGATTCAAAACCGTACAGGAAATACCGTGTTTTTTTGCTCTGGCAAGCCCGAAGGCGTCAGGGTTGTTGCTGATGACGATTTCGATGCTCGCCCGCAGTAAGCCGTTTTCAATATGGTCGATAATAGATTGCAGATTGGAGCCGCCGCCGGAAATCAAAACTCCCAGTTTAAGAAGACCAGCCATAGCCCGCCGTCAACCTTTACTGAAGCAAACCGGATCTTGTCCAGGCTCTTTCTTTTCGATAACACCGATCAGACGGGCGTTCTCGCCCATCGCGGCAAGGCGGTCGATGATATCGCCGGTTTCCTTCTCCGGCACGATCATCATCATGCCGATGCCCATATTGAATACGCGGAACATTTCTTTCTCGTCCACGCTCCCGATGTCCCGGATGACACTGAATATCGGTGGGATCTCCCACGAACCTTCCGTTATGACCATCCGGCAAACATCCGGAATGATGCGGGGGATATTTTCGTAAAAACCTCCCCCGGTGATATGCACCAGCCCTTTGATGTTGAAGTTTTTGAGAATGTTTAAAAGCGACTTGACGTAAATTCTGGTCGGCTCCAGAAGTTCCATGCCGATTGTCTGCGGCAGATCCGGGACCTTGTCATTTACAGAAAGCCCCCCCTTTTCGAGAAGCACTTTCCTGGCCAGTGAAAAACCGTTGCTGTGCAGACCGCTGGAGGCCAGACCGATAACCTGATCGTTGATGCTGATATTGGAGCCCTCTATGAGCTTGTCCTGATCGACCACGCCCACACAAAAACCGGCCAGGTCGTAGTCACCGGGTTTATAAAAACCGGGCATTTCCGCCGTCTCACCGCCCAAAAGGGCACAGCCCGCCAGTTTACAGCCCTGTACGATGCCTTTAACAATTTGGACGCTTTTTTCCAGCTCGAGCTTCCCGGTTGCGAGGTAATCGAGGAAGAACAGGGGTTCCGCGCCCTGGACGACAACATCGTTGACGGACATGGCCACCAGGTCGATGCCGATCGTGTCGTGCTTGTCCATGAGCTGGGCAATTTTGATCTTGGTTCCTACGCCGTCGGTGGCGGAAACCAGTACCGGGTTTTTCATTCTGGCTGTGTCACATCGAAAAAGGCCGCCGAAGCCTCCGATGCCGGAAATGACTTCTTTGCGTGTTGTTGTTTTAATTAACGGCTTGATGCGCTCGACGAATTGGTTGGCGGTATCAATGTCGACACCGGCTTCTTTGTAGGTGGAACGAGCTGGTTTTTCAGGTTTAGATGGTTTTACCGGCATATGACTCCCAAAAGAACTATATTAGCTGTTGGTGTGGCTTTTAACGTAAATAAGCCCTCCTGTCAATCATTGACTTGCGCGGGCGGAAATTATTTGTTAAAAAATATCAATTATTTCACGAAATTCATTTAGCTTACGCGAAATAGTGAGCGGGGAATCACGTTGGAAACTTTTAAAAAAAATCTGCTTAAAATCGAGCAACCTCTTTCTTTTGCCGCCAGGGACAACTTCAGGAATCTGGCACACATCAGAGAACTGGGGAAATCCCTTTCTGCGCTGGCCACCTCTGTTATTTCCCTCATCCCGCCGGCTGCGAAAAATATTTTCGAGCCCCCGCTTGATAATATCGCCCGTATTTTCTCAGATTACGACACGAGCTCTGAGGAGCTGAAAAAAGAAAAAATAAACGAAGCCACGCGCATAATCGGACGTTTAATCATGGCGGCCGACAATTTCGAGGCGAACCAGCCGATTGGGGCCCAACAGTTGCAGCGGATCAATGAAAGAATTGATGACCTGAAGCACTCAGCGGAAAAACTTGCCCTTCCGGTGCGATTCATAAAAGGGGTGGGGCCAAAAATGTCTGACCGCTTTGCGGCCAAGAAAATCAACACGGTTGAAGATCTTCTGTATTTCCTGCCGCGCACATATGAGGATAGACGTGAAATTAAAAACATCAATAAACTCGAAACCGGAAAAATTCAGACGATCATTGCCGAAGTTGTAACGGCAGAGTTCCGCTATTATGGTAGAAGAAGGATCCTCGAGGTCAGCGTACGTGACCAGACAGGGGTTCTTCCGGCCAAGTGGTTCAAAGGCCAGATGTCCTATTTTACACGTACATTTAAAAAAGGTGTAAAGGTCATTCTCACCGGTAATGTGACCCCGGACTACGCCGGCAAAAGCATGATCCATCCCGATTATGAAATTCTGGACCAGCACGATGAACAGGATTTTTTAAACTTCAAGCGTATAGTTCCTGTCTATTCGGAAACGGAAAACCTCCACCAGAAATATATAAGAAAAATAATCAATAACGCGCTGCAAAATTATTCCCGTTATATAGCCTCGCCAATTCCCATGGCGATCTGCCGTAAACGGAATCTGATGAATATCCGCGAAGCCCTGATCGGCGTGCATTTTCCAGCTCATGATACACAGATGGAGGAGTTGCTTGCCGCCCGCTCGGAGGCGCACCGCAGACTCATCTACGACGAATTTTTCTTTTTCCAGTTGGGGCTTGCACTTAAAAAATCCGGCCGTGTTCTCGACAGGGGTATCTCCTTCGCTCCCGGAGGAGCATTAACAAAAAAATTCCACGCCACCCTGCCTTTTTCACTGACGGACGCACAAAAGAGAGTGATTTCAGAAATCAGTGATGATCTGCAATCACCCAGGACGATGAACCGTCTTTTGCAGGGCGATGTCGGAAGCGGCAAAACGCTGGTGGCCATGTCCGCCATGGTCACGGTGTGCGAAAACGGTTATCAGGCGGCGGTGATGGCGCCGACAGAGATTCTTGCCAAACAACATTACGAGACATTGTCTGCACGCTCAGACGCTATCGGTCTGAAAGCAGTCCTCCTCACCGGCGGGCTTGGCCAAGCCGCACGCGCTCAGGTACTCGAAGAGATAAAATCAGGCAAGGCTCATATCATCATCGGTACCCATGCCCTGATCCAGGAGGATGTGGATTTCAAAAAACTGGGCCTTGCCGTCATCGATGAGCAGCACCGCTTCGGCGTGATGCAGCGCGCCACACTGCGTAACAAGGGATTTAGTGCCGATGTGCTCGTCATGACAGCCACACCCATTCCCCGGACGCTGGCGATGACTGTTTACGGTGATCTGGAGGTATCTGTAATCGATGAAATGCCGCCCGGGAAAAAACCGGTGCGGACTCTTCTAATGAACGAAAACCGGCGTCAGGCTGTATATGATCTCATCCGTAAAGAGCTGAATAAAGGAAATCAGGCCTTTATCGTCTATCCGCTGGTGGAGCAATCAGAAAACCTGGACCTTAAAGACGCCACAAAAATGGCCGCACATCTGCAGGACGATATTTTCCCGGATTTCAGGGTAGGCCTGATCCACGGCAAAATGAAAGACAGGGAAAAAGACGAAGTCATGCAGGATTTTCGGGAAAACAAAATATCAGTTTTGGTCGCCACAACCGTAATCGAGGTAGGTATTGACGTGCCGCGCGCGTCCCTGATGGTCATTGAACATGCCGAACGCTTCGGCCTTTCACAGCTCCATCAGTTACGAGGAAGGGTGGGCAGGCGCGACATACCTTCGAGCTGTATTTTAATGGCCGGCTATAAAATATCTGCCGATGCCCGTAAGAGACTGAAAGTCATGGAAAAAACATCGGACGGTTTTGAACTGGCGGAAGAGGATCTGGCTATCCGTGGTCCGGGCGATTTCATGGGTACCCGCCAGTCCGGTTTGCCTGATTTTCGGGTCGCCAGCATTATCCGTGACGCCCGCATTCTCAACGAAGCAAAACAGGATGCCTTTGAACTGGCACGGCTTGACCCTCTTTTGGAAAAGCCCGAACATCTCATCCTGCGCGAGGCACTGATTGGCAGATGGAAGGGCAAACTCGATCTGGCCAAAACAGGATAGAAAAATTGCCGGCAGCGCTAGGTCGCAATTGACAAGCGAGTGCCGGCAACAGGATGATCCCCCTGCAATAGCTGCCTTTTTGACAAAACGGAAGCTCCATCCTCGAGGGCACAACTTTGCCCGGCCAGGGAGGCTGATTTTTTGCGCAGGGGAATGGCCGATGGGGCAAAGTAAATACCGGCAATTAAAAAAGCGTCAAATACAATCGGTTTCCAGAATGCTTTTTTTTCACTGTCGCCTGCGGCCCCGTCAAGGATCCTTTTGGCGTAATTTGCCTCTTTTTCCATTTTCAGCAGGTAATCGGCGACAGTCCCGTGAAATTGAGATTCCATCTGAGCAATATAGTCAGCCGGCTCATCATGTTGATAATCAATCCCGGCCACGGAAGCCAAAAGATAATCTTTGAACCATTCCGGCAGGGTGTGCGTCAGCTCATAAATGACCAGCGCGGCTATTTTGAATTTTAAATTCGCTCTTTCATTATCTTCCGTTTTCATCTTGTCGCAAAGCGATTCTCTCATATCAAGATAATACTTCCACAAATCTCCATACGTCGTCAATTTATCCGTCATTTTTTTGACCCCGTTTTAATCTACAGTTATGCACGAAACATATCGCACGGTTATGTTTGCCAAAGTTTTAAGAAAAATTTTCGACAACAGGTAAATATTTCCCTTTTCGTAATAATATATTCCTTCTTTGTGCCGGAGCCGACAGCTTCCGTGATACCATGCAGTATCCGTGCCCCGATTGAGATATTGATAA
>CAYWRV010000047.1:0-12978 GCA_964460865.1 uncultured Smithella sp.
TCTTGGGCAGCGTGTAAACACCAACGTCATATTTTTTTGTCGCCAGCTCGATTTGTGCAAGAACCTGATTGGTAAAACTGGTGCTCATCACGAAGCTCGGGTGTCCGGTGGCGCAGCCCAGATTGACAAGACGCCCTTCTGCCAGAACAATAATCGAGCGGCCGGACTTTAACGTCCATTTATCCACTTGTGGTTTAATGTTTTCCCTGTGGCAGGCCTTGTTTGTTTCCAGATAATGCATGTCTATTTCGCTGTCGAAATGGCCGATGTTGCATATAATCGCTTCATCTTTCATCATTTCCATGTGTCTGCCGGTTATGACATCACAACAACCGGTAGCCGTAACAAAGATATCTGCAATCGACACAACTTCTTCCAGTGTTTTAACCTCATAGCCCTCCATCGCCGCCTGCAGGGCACAGATAGGATCGATTTCCGTGACGACCACGCGTGCCCCGAATCCCCTCATTGACTGGGCACTGCCCTTCCCGACGTCGCCATAACCACAGATCACGACCATCTTACCGGCGATCATGACATCGGTGGCTCTTTTAATCCCGTCTCCCAGAGATTCACGGCAACCATATAAATTGTCAAACTTGGACTTGGTGACCGAATCATTTACGTTGATCGCGGGAAACAAAAGCTCGCCTGCGGCCATCATCTGATAGAGGCGATTAACTCCTGTTGTTGTTTCTTCAGATACGCCACGGATGTTGGCCGCCACCTTCTGCCATCGTGTCGGATTATTTTTATAGGAATGGGCAAGGCGCTCCATAACGAGAGCAAACTCTTTATTGGGAGCCCTGCGCTTGAGGAGCTCAGGGTTTTTTTCGACCTTGACCCCCTGATGCACAAAAAGATTGGCATCACCCCCATCATCAACAATCAGATCAGGGCCGGAGCCGTCCGGCCAGGTAAGCGCCTGTTCCGTGCACCACCAGTACTCCTCAAGAGATTCGCCCTTCCAGGCGAAAACACTGGCCGATCCGGCACGGGCAATCGCCGCAGCAGCGTGATCCTGGGTGGAAAAAATATTGCAGGATGCCCAGCGGATATCCGCCCCCAGCTCTTTGAGTGTTTCAATAAGCATGGCTGTCTGTATGGTCATATGCAGACTGCCGGTAATCTTCATTCCTTTAAGCGGTTTTTTTCGTCCGTATTTTTTACGTACGGCCATCAGTCCGGGCATTTCATTTTTCGCAAGCTCCATCTCTTTTCTGCCCCACTCGGCCAAAGACAGATCTGCTACTTTATATTTCAATGCAGTGTCAATTTCCCTAAAGGCCATATTTCCTCCACAGTTTGTATTATAAATACTGATTTAACGTGTCAAAGCGATAGCATACCAGCTGATTTGGTTCAAGATGATAATCGGCCGGCAATCCGATACACAGAAATAAATAGGGCTGGTTTTCCCCGAACCGGCCCAAACGTTTCGGCAACCTCCCGGCAGACAAACTTCGTGACGAGTCAGATTTCCTCTCCCAGGACCGAGTTGTCGATCAACCTTGTCTTCCCGACTCTGACCGCCAACGCCATAACCGCCTCGCCGTCAATCCTGCTCACATCTTCGAGGGTGGTCGTGTCGCAAATTTTTATATAATCAATTTCGGTAAAAGGTGCGGCTTCGATAAGACGCCTGGCCTGATCTATAATCAGGGAAGCATCTGTTTGCCCCTCTTCGTAGAGCTTCTGTGCATGCTTGAGAGCTTTGATAAGCGTCAGGGCCGATTTACGTTGTTCCTCGTTAAGATAGACATTGCGTGAACTCATCGCCAGGCCGTCGCTCTCCCTATGCGTCGGCATACCGATAATTTCCAGGTCAAGATTCAGATCCCAAACCATGCGCCGGATGGCCGCCAGCTGCTGAAAATCTTTTTTCCCGAAAATGGCGCTATGAGGTTTGACAATGTTGAATAATTTACAGCAGATGGTGGTAACACCGAGAAAATGGTGTGGCCTGGACAGACCGCAGAGGTTCTGTGTCACTTTGTTCACCTCCACGTACGTTTGATAACCCTCTGGATACATCTCTTCATTGGATGGAAAGAAAATTACGTCCACACCAGCTTCCTGAGCCATCTGCGCGTCTCTCTCAAAATCACGCGGATATTGAGAATAATCTTCTTTTGGCCCAAACTGTGTCGGATTAACATATATGCTGACAACAACATGATCAGCTACCTGCCTGGCTCTCCTCATCAGAGACAAATGCCCCTCATGGAAATAACCCATTGTCGGCACGAAAGAGATTCTTTTGCCGGCAGACCTTACGCTCTCCCCGTTGGCCTGCATTTCCTTGATCGTTTTTATAACTCTCATAATTTCTCCCTACAAAAAAAGCCTCCCCGTAATAAGAAAGGCTTAATACATCTGTCCAGTTTCGTTCGGGCCTGCTTGGACTCAAATCACGCCCGAAAACTAGCAAGCATATTTTTTTTTGTCAAGACGTTATCACGCAGGCTTTTTCAATCAGCTTCATAGTGGGTCTTCCAGTTCCTCCATCACCCGGCAAACGGTAAGTCATCTTATTTTACCACACTCTCCTGCCAGCCTGCGCAGCCTTTTCCAAGAGAGATTAATGCGTTTTCCACCCCCGGAATTGGTACAAAAAAACCCTCCAACTTAATTATCGGAGGGCTTCTCCACAGATCATTTTTAGGCGTGCCCGCTATAAATCTTTAATTCTTGCCTTCGCTTCGCGATAGAGACGGACATTTCCGATAAAGACCATCAATATGAACAGGCCGAGCATAAAATGCGGCTGTGTCCCCAAAATCCCATCAAGGAAATGTCCAATATACAAAAAGATGAGTGATCCGATCACCATACCCATACCCCAAACTGAAAGAACCAGGACGGTGGTGAAGCTTCTATACTGACGGGGCGATATTTTTTGTACGGCGATCATGTCATGCTCTCCTTAGTTGATTCTTAACTTAATGCTCACTCCTGCTTCCGAATCAGGTCACAATGGTTTTCACAACATCAATGACCGGGTTGGTGAAAAGCGCCATCAAAATCGTGTAAAGAGCAAAGGCGCCGACTGCTTCCGCTGTGTACATGCGGTCATACTTTCTCTTCAGGCTTACCAGAATCAAACCGCCCACAATCAGGCAGCCAAGCTGGAAGTAGGGAAAGTTGGCCGCGCCCGCCGCCGCATACTCGGCGAATCCAAAGGTTGCTGTCAGAAGAACTACTGCCGCTGCCGCTACGATGGTTCCTAATGTCTTTTTCATGATCTGTTACCTCCCTGGGTGTTTTGTTTAAGGGCCGGAGCCCTTGTTCGCTTTATTTGCCTTTATACTAATGAAAGTTACGTGCCAGAGTTTCAAAAACGGATTAATCATTTTGCATGTCATTGATATATTGACAGAATATCCATGAAAGACCGTTCAGAGAAATAATTAAAACTCTGTTTTTCACGCTCCCGTTCAATGAAGCGTGCAACAGGGTTGCACAAAATGTGGAAATGGAATGCAGTAGCGGGGAAATAAATTTTACAGGAAAAGATCAGCGGACGCAGACACGCCGGACCTGTGTGAAATCAGTGTAGCCTTTCAGGGCTTTGATAATGCCGTCCTGCAGCAGTGTGGTCATTCCTTCAGACATTGCCTGAACGCGCATCACTTCTACAGTTTCGCGCCTTTGAATGAGTCGTTTAATCTGGTCGCTCGCTACCACCAGCTCATGAATGCCCATTCTTCCCCTGTAGCCGGTTCTGTCGCACATGTCGCAACCTTTGGGACGGTAGAGTTTAAAGTTGTTGCTGTAGGGTATTTTGAGTTTGGCGAATGCCTCCTCGCCGTAGCTTTCGACGATTTCATCATACTCTTCCTTTGTCGGCTGGTACAGTTCCTTACAACTCTTGCACAGAGTGCGCACCAGGCGCTGTGCAAGGATCCCCAGAAGTGCATCGGCGAAGTTAAGGGGATCGATTCCCATGTCCAGGAGGCGTACGATTGTTTCCGGCGCACTGTTGGTATGGAGTGTACTGAAGACCAGGTGACCGGTCAGAGATGCCTCAACACCGATTTTGGCCGTTTCAAAATCACGCATCTCACCGACCATGATGATGTCCGGGTCGGCTCTTAAAAAAGACCTCATCGCCGCGGCGAAATCAAAGCCTATTTTCGGCTGCACCTGAACCTGGCGAAGGCCGTATTGAGTGATTTCCACAGGATCTTCTGCCGTCCATATTTTCCGGTCCGGTCGGTTGATATGGTGCAGCGCAGCGTGCAGTGTAGTTGTTTTTCCTGAACCGGTCGGACCCACAACAAGAATCATGCCGTAGGGCTTGGTGATCATCTTGAGCAGTTCGTCATTGTTTCGTTTTTCCAGCGCCATCGCCTCCAGAGGCATGGTCTCACCCTTGGCCAAAAGGCGCATGACCACATCTTCCACACCCCCCTGAGTGGGGATGGAGGCCACACGCAGCTCCAGTTCCTCGCCGTTGGAGCGGCGAAATTTTATCTTGCCGTCCTGTGGAAGTCTCTTGATGGTAATATCCAGATTCGACATGATTTTGATTCGCGAAATGATCGCCGCGCGGTAGTTGTAGGGAACCGCCTGGTAGATACCGCAGTCTCCATCAATCCGAAAGCGTATTTCCACATTTTTCTTCCCGACATTGGGCTCGATATGGATATCAGAGGCACCGCGTAAACAGGCATCGTTGATAATCTTATTGACCAGCTGCATGATGACGCTGTCCGATTCGGTAACCATCTCCGTTCCGTCATCGTCATCATAGCCGCTGTCCTCATCGTCGAGCCGGCCCAGAAGGTCAACAAAAGAGCTCTGATCGTCGCTTGAATAAAAAAAGAGGTTTATGAATTTTAAAATATCTTCTGAAAGAGCGACATCATATTTCACTTTTTTGGTCTTTAAGAGGTTTTCAATCGCGTCGCGCTTGAGTATGTTATTGGGGTCATCAACAATGACATGGATATTGCCGTCTATTTTTTCCAAAGGCACCCACAACTCGCGGCGCAGGTAGTCTTTGTTTAGGTTTTTTATGAGATCTCCGGGGATGGTTGTTTTTTCATTGTAGGTGATAAAACGACAGCGATAGAAGTCCTCAAAGGAATGGCCGATATCGTCTTTGGAAATGCGGTGTTTACGCATCAAATAATATTCAATGGGCTCTTTTTGCTCTCTGGCCTCTCGCCAGGCCGCCTCCATATCTTCTTCACTGATCAACCCTCTGGTGATCAGGAAATCAAAACGTGTTTTGCGCCGGCGTGCAAATCTCTGCTGATTGTAGAACGCCACACCCAGGACTTCGGCGATTTCCATGGCCAGTCCCACTTCATCATCAGTAAATTTACCGTCGCCGTATTTTTTATTGAGAATCTGGATGACGCCCATGAGCTGATCATCGTAAAAGATCGGGGCGGCCAGAATTTGTTTGGTGCGAAAACCGGTCTTCTGGTCCCAGCTTGAATCAAATGTCAGTTCAAAATCCAGCGCTTTTAACTCGGCCTGGTTGTAGGCATTACTTATATTGACGATATTGTAGGTATTGGCCACATAACCGGCAATACTCTCATTACTGATCGGGACCCTGATTTCCTTAATCAAAGCTCCTGCCAGAAACATGGAAAAAATTTCGTTATGCAGCTTATCCACCACATAAATGGTAATGGAGGCGGCATGGAAGAGTTCCAGAATCCCGTCTTTCACTTCTACAAGGATATGGGCGATGTTATGAGCAGCATGGATGCGATTGGTGATTTCCTGCAGACTTTTCCTGATCCGCAGCTTTTCATCAATGCTGTCCGGGGATTCTGTTTTAAAAGCAAAACTCATGAAGGGGGCCTCCCGATGAAATTGCCACGATTAAATCACTTTAGTTAAAAGTATCAGGAGTTTTCTCAAATGTCAATAATGGCATTTGCAGGACAATATGGCAACCCACTGATATTATAGCACTTTTAAAGATTTGCACCTGACCGCTTCCGCAGTTGATCGTATTTGAAGACATAATGTAATACATGTCACAAGTATGTTATCGGATAAAACTGGAAAAAATTTTGCCGAGAGTTGAAAAAAATGAAATATTTTTTTACACAAGCAGATATTTGGTTTCGTTTCGAAATTGCCGGCCGGTCAACTGACGGTAACTATTTTGGAAAAATCGGCTATATTATGGAATAGACGAGATATTTCTGACAAAAGCGCGAGCCGGTTGAAACGAATCTCTTCATTTTTGTCCATGACCATCACATGATCGAAAAAATCATCCACAGCCGGCCGCAGCGCCGCCAACCTGTTTAGCGCCCCCGGGTAATCCTTTTCGGCCACATTTTTTTCCACACGCGTCTTAATATCATCTAGCGCCGAAAATAATTTAATTTCAGCTTCATGGGAAAGTAAATTAACATCCGTCCTGCCCACTTCGAAATCCTTCAAGATATTATCGACACGCTTAAAAGCTACGGAAACAGGTTCAAATTCAGGATTTTGACGAAATGCCTCCAGTGCCTTGATTTTTTCTATCACCACAAGCAGATCATCGACACCGACAGACAATACAGCTTCGACCGTGTCATAGGCATATCCCTGTGATATCAGTTGATTCTGAAGGCGGCCGCGGAAAAAATCAAGAACTTCTCTTTTCACCTCGGGCGCGGGCTTCTTTAAGGTGTCCTTGAGCAAGGCGAGACTTTCATCGACCAGAAAGCTCATGTTCAGGGCATATTTTTTGGATAAAATAATATTTATGATGCCCAGGGCCTGCCGACGAAGGGCATAGGGGTCAGCCGTTCCGGTGGGAGGCAGGCCGATGCCGAAAAAACCGGCGATAGTGTCCATTTTATCGGCGATACCGACTATTGCACCTTCGTCCGATGCAGGCAGTTCACCGCCCGCGACAACGGGAAGATAATGCTCGTAAATGGCATTGGCCGAGGCCGGATCCTCACCGGCCAGAAGCGCGTATTCCCGCCCCATAATGCCCTGCAGCTCGGCGAACTCACCAACCATCATTGATTCCAGATCCGCCTTGGCCAGAAGTGCGGCCCGGTCAACATTTTTCTTCACAGCCGGTTTGACCTTCAGCTGAGAGGCGATTTTCACGGCCAGTTTACGAAAACGCATGACTTTTTTATGGGAAGTGCCCAACTGAGAATGAAAAATGACTTTTTTGAGAGAATCTACCCTCTCTTCGAGAGGCACTTTCGTGTCTTCGGCAAAGAAAAAAGCGGCATCTGCCAGACGCGCCCGTAACACCCGCTCATTACCGGCGGCAACCACGGACATGTCACGGGCCTTCGTATTGCTTACCGCGATGAAAAAAGGCAGGAGTTTATCTTCGTCACTGACAACGGGGAAGTACTTTTGATGGGAAATCATGGTTGTGGTGAGTACTTCCCTGGGAAGTTGCAAATATTTTGGGTCAAAACATCCGCGCACAATCACCGGGTACTCGACGATAAAGCCGATTGTCTCGAGCAGATTTTGGTCATAAAAAAGTTTTCCGCCCGCCGCTTTCGCTTCTTTTTCAGCTTCCGCCAGGATGAGATTTTTTCTTTCCCCGGGATCAACGATTACGAAATTTTCTCTGGTCTTTTGCAGATAATCGGAAAAGCTCTCCACGGCAAAACTTGCGGGACTCATGAATCTGTGCCCGCGGGAGGTGTTACTACTTTCAATATCTTCTATTTTAAAGGGCACCACCCTGCCCCCATACAGAGCCAGAATCCAATGCACCGGACGCGCAAAACGCAGAGCGCGGGCCCCCCAGCGCATCGACTTACGGAAAGGAATAGCCAGCATAAAGCTTTTCAGAATCTCGGGAAGGAGCTCAAACGTCGGCCGGCCGGCAATTATCTTGCGCACGCCCAGATATTCCCCCTTATCCGTGGTTATGGTCTCCAGTTGGGATGCATCCACTCCCTGGCCGCGGGCAAAACCAAGGGCGGCTTTGGTGGGCTGACCGTTTTCATCAAAGGCGACTTTTTTGGCCGGCCCCAGTTTTTCTATGGCCTGATCCTCCTGCTTCCGGGCCAGATTCTCAACTACAAGCACCAGACGGCGCGGTGTCGCCAGACACCTGACTCCTTCAAAAGCGATACGGTTTTCCACGAGCATTTCACGTATAATCTCTTCCATATCAATCAGGGCTCTGGACAAAAAACCTGCGGGAATTTCTTCCGTTCCGATTTCGAAAAGCAGTTCGTTACTCATTTTATCTCCCGGCACTGAACAATCAGTCTAAACCGTTTTTAAAAGAGGATAGCCAAGGTCCTGTCTCTGTTTCAGATAAAGTTCCGCACTGATACGGGCGAGATTTCTGACCCTGCCGATGTAGCTTGTGCGCTCCGCCACACTGATGGCACCGCGCGCATCGAGCAGATTAAAAGCATGAGAGCATTTCAGACAGTAATCATAAGCGGGCAGAGGAAGTTCCTTTCCGGCGATACGCATGGCCTCTTCTTCGTAAGTGTCAAAGAGTTTACGCAGCATGGGGATGTCTGCAACCTCGAAATTATAGGTGGAAAACTCAACTTCGCCGCGGTGATGAACGTCGCCGTAACTGATGGTGTCCGTCCACCTGAGATCATAGACATTGTCCACCCCCTGTAGATACATGGCGATGCGCTCCGTGCCGTAGGTCAGCTCGGCACATACCGGGTTGCAGTCGAATCCGCCCACCTGCTGGAAATAGGTGAACTGCGATATTTCCATGCCGTCGAGCCACACCTCCCAACCCAGCCCCCAGGCGCCAAGCGTCGGTGATTCCCAGTCATCTTCCACAAACCGGATGTCATGCTCCAGAGGGTTCAGGCCGAAGCTTTGCAGTGAATTTAAGTAAAGTTCCTGGATATTGTCAGGCGAAGGTTTCATAATGACCTGATACTGATAATAGTGCTGCAGGCGGTTGGGATTTTCTCCGTAGCGGCCGTCGGCAGGACGGCGTGACGGCTGCACATAAGCAACATTCCACGGCTCGGGGCCGAGCGCACGCAGGCAGGTGGCGGGATGAAACGTGCCGGCACCGACTTCCATATCGTAGGGCTGCTGGATCACACAACCCTGTGAATCCCAGTATCTCTCCAGAGCAAATATCAACTCCTGAAACGTCACAATCTCCTCCCTGTCATTTGTCCGGATATACCCCGGAAGCAGGCGAACCAACCTTTAAAACAACCGGCGTTTCCTAGCACGAAAGACCCGCATGGTCAAGATAAGCATGGGACACTCTGATCGGGTGCCCGGAGCCGGCAGATGGGAATGTTTTATATCTTCTGCATAAAGCAGGAGGAGGGAAAACACCCTCGATACTTAACTTTCGATCTCCACGATCAGATATTTTTTCTTGCCTCTGCGCAGTCGCAGTTCGTTACGGCCTCCAAAGTCATCAAAGGTAAGCTTTTCATCGACCGACTTGATCTGGCGCTCTCCCGCATAGACTCCGCCCTGAGCGATGAGGCGTTTGGCCTCCGACATGGAAACGGTAAGGCCTGCTCTGGCACAAAGAGAGGTCATCAAAAGTCCGGATTCAATGTCGCTCCGGGTAATCTTGAAGCGCGGAATAGCAGAGGTGTCCGCCTCCGGCGCCTGTCGCGGTATGTCGCTCGAGGGGAAAAGATCATCTTCCACCGGACGGGAATGAAACGCCTCCATCGACGCGCGCCAGGCGGCCACAGCAGCCTGAGCCCCGTGCGATATCTTCGTCGCCTCATAGGCCAGCACCGCTTTGGCCATGTTCAGTCGGGCATCTTCCAGGGAGCCGGCCACGGCTATTTCTTCCAGAGGCAAAAAGGTAAACAACTTCATGAAGCGCACCACGTCCGCGTCGTCACAATTCACCCAGTACTGATAATATTCGTAGGGAGTGGTAAGCTCCGCATCCAGCCAGACCGTGCCTTTCTCGGTTTTGCCCATTTTCTGTCCCAGCGACGTGGTAATCAAAGGAAAGGTCAGGGCGTGCGCGTCTTTGGCTTCAACCTTGCGGATAAGCTCGGTGCCGGCCAGCATATTCCCCCATTGATCATTTCCGCCCATCTGCAGGGCGCAGCCGTAGCGCTGAAACAGATAAAGAAAATCATATCCCTGCAGGAGCATATAGTTGAACTCAATGAAATTGAGCCCCTTTTCCAGGCGCATTTTATAGCTTTCCGCCGCCAGCATGCGGTTGACACTGAAGTGCCGGCCGATATCGCGCAGAAACTCTATGTAGTTTATTTTGGTCAGCCAGTCGGCATTGTTCAAAAGCAGCGCCTTTCCTTCCGAAAAGTCTATATACCGGGAAAGCTGCCTGCCCAGGCCCTCAACATTGTAATCAATCTGTTCACGGGTAAGAACCTGCCTCATTTCAGTTTTGCCGCTGGGATCGCCGATAAGCCCGGTGCCTCCTCCCACCAGGGCAAGCGGACGGTTACCCGTTTTCTGCATATGAGTCAGAGCCATGATGGGCACCAGAGAGCCGATGTGCAGACTGACGGCGGTCGGATCAAAACCTATGTAACAGGTGACCGGTCCTTCGGCAAATTGCCGCTCAATCAGAGCTTCGTCGGTAACCTGCTCGATAAAGCCCCTGTTTTTAAGCACCTCATAACCGCTTTCCATATAGCCTCCGTCTACTGGTTCAATTTGACACTGATGCGCTCGATAGAGCAGGCCTTCCCGCTTGCGGCATCGATATTCAACACAACACCCTGCAAGCGGATATCATTTTTAGAGACCTCGAATCTGTTGGGGATCTGTGTCAGGAATCTCTCGATAATTATTTCTTTTCCGATGCCGATAACAGAATCGAAAGGCCCGGTCATGCCCGCATCACTGATATAGGCGGTACCGCCGGGCAAGACTTCATCGTCGGCCGTCTGCACATGGGTATGGGTCCCTAATACCGCGCTTGCCGACCCGTCCAGATACCAGCCCAGCGCCCGCTTTTCCGATGTCGCCTCCGCATGAAAGTCAACAATGATCACATTGGTTCGGGCGCTGAGACGCTCAATCTCCTGTTTTGCCCGGACAAACGGGCAGGCGGACGGGTGCATGAAAATACGACCGGCCAGATTCAGGACACCTACATACTGCCCCGCCGCCGTGGGATACAAAACACTGCCGTGACCCGGAGCAGTATCAGGATAGTTTGCGGGCCGCAGTAACGTCTCATATTCATCTATAAACTCGAGGGCCTCCTTCTTGTCCCAGATATGATTGCCGGAAGTCAAGACATCGATATGCGATGCGTAGAGCTCTTCAACGACATCCCTGGTAATGCCGAAACCGGCTGCCGCGTTTTCGCAGTTGGCAATGACCAAATCCGCTTTATGTTTGGATATCAGCGCAGGCAATAATTCCCGGGCCGCACGCCGGCCCGGTTTGCCGACAATATCTCCGATAAACAAAATAACCATGTCTCGTCCGTTTCAGACACCTATTTGGCAAAATTAGAAACCCGGGTTTCGCGGATCACTGTGACTTTGATCTGCCCCGGATATGTGAGTTCGTCCTCGATTTTCTTGACGATGTCGTTACACAGCATGACGGCGTCATTGTCCGATATTTTTTCATTTTCCACCATGATGCGTATCTCACGCCCCGCCTGAATGGCAAAGCTTTTATCCACACCGGTGAAAGAGTTGGCTATTTTTTCCAGCTCCTCCAGTCTCTGCACATACGATTCGAGCATCTCGCGACGGGCGCCCGGACGCGCCGCCGAAAGGGTATCCGCCGCCTGCACCAGCACACCCAGGAGCGTATTGCTGCGGCCGTCGTCGTGGTGCGTGGCAATAGCCTGTACTATGCGCTGACTCTCTCCAAAGCGCCTGGCAAAATCCGCCCCGATCGCCGCGTGCGTCCCCTCGATCTTATGATCGACCGCCTTGCCGATATCGTGCAGGAGCCCTGCGCGCTTGGCCTCTTTGATATTCAACTTCAGCTCCGCTGCCATCAGGCCCGTCAGATAGGCGACGTCAATGGAATGCTGCAGGACATTTTGTGAATAACTGGTCCGGTATTTGAGGGTTCCGAGCAAGTTGATAATTTCCGGATGGATGTCGTGAACGCCACAGTCGAAAGAGGCCTTTTCACCCGCCTCGCGGATGGTTTGTTCAACTTCCTTTTCCGCCTTTTTGACGATATCTTCAATACGGCCGGGATGGATCCTGCCATCCTGGATCAGACGCTCCAGCGAGATACGGGCAACCTCGCGGCGCACCGGATCAAAGCTGGAAAGAACCACCGCTTCCGGCGTGTCGTCAACAATCAGATCAATCCCGGTAGCCGCCTCAATCGCGCGTATATTGCGCCCTTCCCGGCCGATGATCCTGCCTTTCATTTCCTCGCTGGGCAAGTTGACAACGGAAACGGTTCTTTCCGCCACATAGTCTCCAGCGTATCGCTGTACGGCGTAGGCGATGATTTCCTTGGCCTTGCGGTCCGCCGTCAGCTTGGCCTCGTCCTCGATTTTTCGCACCATGCCGGCCGCCTCCTGCCTGGCCTGTGCCTCCATGGACTCAATAAGTGTATTTTTCGCCTCTTCGGGGGTGATGCCGGCGATTTTCTCGAGCTTTGCCTTCTGCTCGTCAACCAGTGCATCAAGGCGCCGGTGTTTATCCTCCAGCACGTGCTCTTTCTGGGACAACCCCTTTTCACGTCCCTCAATACTCGCCTCTTTCTGTGACAGAGTATCAACCCGCTTGTCGATGCTTTCCTCTTTGTTTCGTATGCGCCGCTCCAACGCTTCTAGATCACTTTTTACCTGTTTCGTTTCCCGGTCAAAATCCGCCTTCATCTTCAGCAGATTTTCTTTCGCCTGCAACATCGCTTCTTTTTTAATGGTTTCCGCTTCTTTTTTCGACTCATCGACAATGCGGGCAGCCAGGCTTTCCGATGCCTTAACCTTCTTGTCCGTGAAAACCTGTTTTAAGACATAACCTGCAACCGCCCCTGCCAGAACCGCCACTATCACCAGCAGAATAATTAAACCGCCGTCAAACATTTTGTTACCTCCTCGTG
>CAYWRV010000048.1:0-12800 GCA_964460865.1 uncultured Smithella sp.
AAACAATATATCACAAAAAACATATCATGGCTATATTTATTTGCCGAGGTAATAAACTCTAGAAGAGTGTTCATTTTTTGACGCTTTTGGGCTTTTTCGTATTGTTTTTTATTTTTGTTTACTTTATATAACCTCTACTCGGGCGGCTGGCTGCGAGTGCCATTGATCCATCACCAGGAATTCTGATGAAAAAAGGTAAGATTTTAATCGCGGAAGACAACGAGCTCAGCAGAGAAACCCTCCAGGAAATACTCTCGGAAGAAGGCTATGAGATAAAAGCAGTCGGGGATGGCCGTGAGGGTATCGAGGCTTTTCTTGCCGACAAATACGACCTGGTCATCACCGACCTGCGGATGCCACATATTGACGGCCTGGAATTTCTTAAATTAATCAAGGAAGCAAACCAAGACAGCCTTGTAATTATCGTCACCGGGCACGGGACCGTTAATTCAGCGGTTTCCGCCATGAAAATGGGTGCTTTCGATTTCATTACAAAGCCCATCAAAGACAATCTTGTTAAGCTATCTGTCAGCCGTGCGATTGATTTCGCCAACCTCCGCGATGAAAACCTCACACTAAAGGAACATCTCAAGGATAAAGATGGCTTTCATAACATAATCGGCTACAGCGATTGCATGAAAAGAGTGTTCGAGACAATCGACAAAATTTCCGCTTCCGACAGCACGGTTCTGATCACGGGCGAAAGCGGGACAGGTAAAGAGCTTGTCGCACGCGCCATCCATTTTAAAAGCGAACGGCGCGATCTGCCCATGATCCCCGTCAATTGCGGCGCCATCCCGGAAGAACTGCTGGAGAGCGAACTTTTCGGTCATGAAAAAGGCGCTTTTACGGGAGCTATCCGCAGCCGTATGGGGAGATTCGAACTAGCCCAGGGAGGCACCATCTTCCTTGATGAAATAGGTGATATGAGTCCCGCCCTTCAGGTCAAAGTCCTGCGCGTCATCCAGGAAAGGCAATTCGAGCGCATCGGCGGCGTGAAAACAATAAATGCGGATGTCCGTATAATTGCTGCCACCAATCAGGATCTGGAAAAAGCCGTTTCGGAAAAACAATTCCGCGAAGACCTCTTCTACCGGATCAATGTAATCCCGGTGAACCTGCCCCCTCTCAGAGAAAGGGGTTCAGATATCACTATTCTGGCCAGGCATTTTTTAATGTCCTTCAATAAGCTTAAAAAGAAAAATGTGGATCAAATCACCCCGGAGGCCGTTAATTATCTGATGCAGTATAACTGGCCGGGCAATGTGCGCGAGTTGCAAAACCTGATGGAAATGCTCGTGGTCATGAAAGAGGAAGGAATCATCACTGAAGAAGATCTGCCGGAAAAAATCCGTAACTCCTCCGGCAGCCCTCAACCGGCGGAATCAGCGTTTCTCACAGAGGAGGGCATCGACTTCAACAACCATATCATCCGTGTGGAAAGAGACCTCCTGCTCAAGGCGCTGAAAATGAGCGGCGGCGTTAAAAACCGGGCGGCAAAACTCCTCAACCTCAACCGCACCACCCTCGTGGAGAAACTGAAGCGCCTCGACATCAGGGACGGGTGGATCGATTAGCCCGGCCTGACAACCTTGTTTGGTTCCCTTCGCCGATGAATGAGATTTCGCTGTACGCGGGGCGGAGCTTCTTATTATTCTAAACCTTATCGTATTTTGAGAAAATCATGGAGAAGACGGCTCTTCCCTGTGTGGCAGAGCGCAGATCGGTGGAGTAGCCGAACAGAGCTTTAAGCGGAACGTTGGCTTTAACCTCGGAAACGGGACCTCTGGGATTGACTGATTGGATTTCTCCGCGGCGGGAATTGATATCGCCTATTACATCACCGGTGAACTCTCCCGGCGTAATAACCTCAACTGTCATGATCGGCTCCAGAAAAATCGGATCTGCAGCCCTGAAAGCGTCGCGAAAAGCTGCCGATGCAGCGATTTTGTAACCCTGCACGGATGACTCGCCTTCACGGTAGGCACCACCCGTGACTTTTACCGCAACATCCATTACAGGATAACCGCCAAGTTGCCCGCTCATCATCGCCTCACGTATCCCCTCTTCTATACACTCGTGAAACTCGGAAGGAATTGCCTCCTCGTCAACCGCCATCACGATGTCATTGCCCGAGCCGCGTCTGCCCGGAAAAAGCTCCAGCACGACCCGCCCGAAATGTTTCTTTTCACCGAGTTCTTTATCAAAGACACCTTCCGCCATGGTCTGCTTTTGAATCGTTTCGCGGTACACGACCCGTGGCCGGCCGACATTGACCTGTGCATTGAATTCCCGCTTCAGTCGATCGACAATAATTTCCAGATGCAGCTCCCCCATGCCCGAAATAACGGTTTGCGCCGTTTCGTCCTCATATTTAACCTTCAGCGTGGGATCTTCCTCGGTCAGCTTGGCCAGGGCCATTGAGAGCTTCTCCTGATCTGCGACAGTTTTCGCCTCAATAGCTTCGCTGATCACCGGCTCGTAAAACTCCATCTGCTCAAGAACAATCGGATATTTCTCATCACTAAGAGTGTCTCCCGTGGCGGTTTCCTTCAGGCCCAAAACAGCCACCAGTTCACCGGCCGAAGCTTTTTCAATCCGCTCGCGCTTGCTGGAGTGCATCCGTAGAAGTCTGGCAATTTTTTCTTTCTTCTTTTTACCGGCGTTGTAAACTTCGCCGCCGGCGCTGACCTGCCCTGAATAGATGCGCAGATAAGTCAGTTTCCTGCCTTCATCGAGCTGAATTTTAAAAGCCAGTGCCGCAAGCGGCTCTTTGTCGGAACTGAGGCGGATTTCTTCCTTTCTGGTTTTCGGATTGATACCTTTTACAGGCGGGATGTCTTCCGGTGACGGCAGATAATTGACCACGGCGTCCAGAACAGGTTGAATGCCCTTATTCCTCAGGGCGGTACCGCACAGCACCGGCACTATTTTAAGCGAAATAGTGGCCTTTCGCAGGGCCAGGTAAATCTCCGCATCCGTTATTTCCTCGCCGGCCAGATATTTTTCGGCAATGAGGTCATCGGCATCCGCCAGCGCCTCAATTATTTTTTCACGCTCCTCGCGGGCCTGGGCGGCGCACTCCCCGGGAATTTCAACCACCCGGTATTCGGCACCCAGCGTATCCTCATCCCAGACAAGCATCTTGTGCGTGATCAGGTCAATCACACCGGAAAAACCTCCCTCATTCACCACCGGGATCTGTACCGCCAGAGGCAGGGAAGTGAATCGTTCGCGCATCATTTTTATGACATTGAAAAAATCCGCACCAACACGATCCATTTTGTTGACAAAGGCAATCTTGGGAACCCCGTACTTGTCCGCCTGGTGCCATACCGTTTCCGATTGAGGCTCGACACCGGCAACAGCACAGAAAACGACCACTGCTCCGTCGAGCACCCGAAGGGATCTCTCCACTTCAATTGTAAAATCTACATGGCCGGGGGTATCGATGATATGAATTTCGGCATCTTTCCACATGCAGGTGGTCACAGCCGAGGTAATGGTAATACCGCGTTCCTGCTCCTGGGGCATCCAGTCCATAACCGCCTGGCCGTCATGAACTTCGCCCATTTTATAAGACTTCCCCGTATAAAAAAGAATTCTTTCGCTGACCGTCGTCTTGCCCGCATCAATATGGGCGACTATACCGATGTTGCGTATGCGTGATATTTTGGATTTGACTGCCATACTTTTAATCAGTTTTTTGTTTCTGCGGCCTGCACCAGCAGATCCGGGTCGGGACTGAAAGAACCACGTGTGGAGATATGACCTTTCAGTGAGGCAAGTGGCTTTCCGTCAACAACTATTGTTACGGCCTTTATCTTGTCAACATTGGCGGCCAGCGAGTTAACCAATGAATATATTGTCGCCATCTCGGCGGCGCTGCCGCCCGGATGATCGCGTACAAGCTCAGGCCCGAAATTCACCTGTGCCGTGCCGTCCTTTTCAATCTTAACCCCTTTTAGAGTAACGCCTGGCGGGAAAGTATTGACTTTTCCGGTTTTCGATCCCTCCAGCAAAGCCCTGACCACTTCCTCGGCCTGTCCGACCGCATCATCCTCTTTATAAACAAAATGCTTTTCAGCGACCAGGTGACGTTCCTGAGCGTCAGAGAAGAAAATTTCAATCTGCGTCTTTTCTTTCCTTTTTGCCGCCTCCATGCCCATGGGAGGAAAGACGGCGTTAAACAGGATAACGAAGAAAATTACCAGCAGTAAAACACCGCCGGCGATGATTGCACCCAGGTAGGCGATGCGGGTAGATTTTTTTTTCTGCCTGTCTTTAAAGTTTTGCGACCGGCGCTGCTTTTTTGTGGACATATACTGCTGCTCCTGTGAAAAAACTGCGCCAATCTAGGGCATTTTCCATTCACTGTCAAGCCCGACGAAATAAGACACCGGATTAAATCGACATCTACAAGCTTTGCCATCGCATTGATCCGATACAGTGAAAAAACAGCCCGGAAAAACCGGGCTGTCCTGGATTGCAGTTCATTTAAGATTCGTTTAATAATTTTCCGCAAGAACTTCATAATAGGATTGTGGATGTTTGCAGGCCGGGCATTCTTTGGGAGCCTCGGCTCCTTCAAAGACATAGCCGCAGTTGATGCAATGCCATTTGACCGGGCCTTTCTTTTTGAATACTTCGCTTGCGGCAATGTTGGCCGCCAGTTTTCGATAACGCTCTTCATGAAACATTTCCACTTTGGCGATTTGGTCAAAGGAACGGGCGACTTCCGGGAAACCCTCTTCTCTGGCTACTTGAGCGCCTTCGGCATACAGTACCGTCCATTCCATGTTTTCTCCTTCTGCGGCCGCCAACAGGTTCGCCTTGGTGTCACCGATAATACCGGCTGGATAAGATGCCTGTATTTCCAGATCTCCCCCTTCAAGATATTTGAAAAACACTTTGGCATGTTCTTTCTCATTTTCGGCGGTTTGAAGGAATAAATGCGCAATCTGCTCATAACCTTCTTTTTTGGCCACGCTTGCAAAAAAAGTGTAGCGATTTCTCGCCTGCGACTCGCCCGCAAAAGCCGCCAAGAGGTTTTTTTCCGTCCTGGTTCCCTTGATTGATTTTGACATCATTCATCTCCTTTCACATCTCGATTTTTAATGGCTGATTTGTTATTTGTTGACATCTTTACTTCAAACTGCCTCCTGATACAATTGCTTTTTCCATTTTTTGCGTTTCAGCTCTTTCCGGGGACAAATACCGTGCCTGTGCAAACCTGCAAACAAGATAAAATTAAGTTAATTTTTTACTCATTCTGTAGTATGAATTTCACATCATGCTTTCATCATTCCCAGACGTTGCGGGGAATGATTTATACCACAAGGAGGATAAATTATGTCGACAGTTATGCCGGATTCTGAAAATGTTCAAAAAGCCATTAAATGGATTTCTGCAAGCCTGGAAGAAAACGCCTCCCAGCCAAAATTAAAGCTCATTGAAAGCGCGGCGGCCAGATTTGATCTTTCCCCGAAAGATACGGAATTCCTGATGGGGTTTTTCCGCGATCATACAAAATAATCGAGCCTGTGTGTCCCGGGGATTTTGTTTGATACGGAAACAGCGCTAAGCTAAAATTGAATCCGGGCGGCCGGAGAAAAAACTCACCGGGAATATCGGGTATTGAATTATCTCCGATGGGAACGGACAAAATGCCGCTATGTTTGGCGACGTCCGGCTTTGCAAAGCCGTCAAAGATATATTCAGTAACTATTTTGCAAAAGTGCGTCTGTGCTGCAAGCATCGCTTACGGGTCGTTCTTTCCTTTGGGAACAATTCAAAATTTTTGAGGTGTTCGAAAACACCGTCTTTGGTATTTTTCCGAGGTGCGGCGCTCCAGGACCATTCCCTCTTCCCGGACTTCTGATTTCCCCCTGCTTTCCGTTCCTCCAATCATAAAAACATCTAACCCTCCGACTACCCGTCTGACCGAATTTATCTTGACAATATATACTTCTTTGATTTAGGGAAATACAGTTTTTCCAGTCCTGCGGTTCACACCGCCGATCTGTAACATTTCTGTCCGGGGTCTTGAGGTTTTTCGATTAATTACCAGTTAGTTTATCATCACTAAAGAGAAGGAGATTACATAATGAAAGAAGTGGTTGTCGTGTCAGCCTGCAGAACGGCTATCGGAACTTTCGGCGGTTCCCTGAGGGATGTGATCGGAGCACGCATCGCGGCCACGGTCATGAAAGAAGCGATTAAACGAGCCAATGTAGACCCGTCAATCATCGATGACGTGCGCTTCGGCTGCTGTGTCGAGCACCCAAATACACTCAATACCGCACGCGTCGGGGCACTTCTGGCCGGCATTCCTGAAACAGTGACCGCCGTGACGGTCAACCGGGTGTGCATCTCGGGCATGGAAGCAGTCCTTTCCGGCATGGCCATGATCCAGGCCGGCATGGCCGAAACGGTGCTCGCCGGCGGCGTGGAGCACATGTCCGGCGTGCCGTACGTGAGTTTCGACGCCCGCTGGGGCTGCCGCCTGCAGGACAAGGTTTTCGTCGATGCCATGATCCGAGCGCTGCACTGCGGCTCATTCATCATGCCCCTGTCCGACGACGGCCCGGTCAAGTCCGGCCAGCCGTTCGAAGGCTTGAAGGGGAAACCTTATATCATGGGACACACCGCGGAGCTTATTGCCCAGCTTTTGAATATCAGCCGTGAAGAGATGGACGAGGTCGCCCTGCGCAGCCACAATAACACCGAGCGAGCCACAAAAAACGGGGATTTCAAAGCTGAGATTGTACCAGTGGAAATCCCACAGAAAAAAGGCAAACCACCTGTCATTTTCGACCGCGATGAGCATTTCCGCCCCGGCCTGACCATGGATCAGCTAAAGGCCCTTCCCCCCGCATTCATTCCCAAAACCGGCAAGGTAACAGCCGGAAACTCCTCGGGACTTAATGACGGAGCCTCCGCCATGATTATCATGTCGCTGGAAAAAGCCCGTGAACTGGGCCTTGAGCCGATTGCGAGAATCCGTTCATGCGGTCGCGGCGCCTGCCACCCCTCCGTGATGGGACTGAGCCCTGTGCCCGCCGTCAAAAACCTGCTCAAAAACGATCCGAAACTCAGTCTGGATGCATTTGAGCTCGTGGAACTGAACGAGGCCTTCGCCGGCCAGTATCTGGGATGCGAAAAGGAGCTGGGCTTAAACCGTGAAATCACCAACATTAACGGTTCCGGCATCGGCCTGGGACATCCCGTCGGCTCAACCGGCTCGCGCATTATGGTCACGCTGATTCACGCCATGCGTCAGCATGGCAAAACATTGGGCATGGCCACTTTATGCGGCGGTGGTGGCGTGTCAATGGCCTGCGCAATTGAGATAATCTGAAATAATTGATCTGGTAAATTCGATAGAGGCGCTCATATGAGCGCCTCTTCTTTTCTGTAGTTTGCCGGTAGGATATTCATCGCGGGCGTAGTAAAAACCACTTATCCTGCCGTAAGCCAAAGTAGTAATATTTTATCTGAATAATACTTTGGCGGTCATTTCCATAATTTGTTTAAGGGCGTCAGCTCCGTCCTTTTTCATCCCGGCGCGTATGTCACGGACAACTTTTTCATAAATGTCCAGAAGATCATCCAGGTGCGGGCTTCCGTCGATAATGTCTGCGTAAAGTTCGGGGCTCTCCAGAAACACTTTCCTTACCATGCCCATCTTCGTCCGGAAGGCGGGTGTAGCAAAGAGGTTTATCTCCCCGGCGGGGATGCCGCTTCGGGCAACCGCCATGCCCAGCGCCAGGGTGTTGAGGTGATTTAGCGCCTGAACGACGGACATGATCCGGTCATGTTCATCGGGTGTTCTTTCCAGAACTTCGTAGCCGGCACTTTCAAAAATATCTTTCACCCATTGAAACCAACTCTCTCCCCGCCCCCGGCACAAAACAATGCGATGGCCTGCCGGATCCGTAACTACCGGACCGAACAGGGGGTGACAGCCCACTACATCACAGCCACTATGGGTGAGCATCAATTGAAGTGGCTCTTTTTTCAGCGAGGTCAGATCCATCAGAAGCTGCCCCTTTTTTAAAAGCGGCCCGATGCTCTTTATCACACCGGCAGTGGCGGCAATGGGAACAGCCACGACCACAACGTCGGAAATCTGGGCCGCGTGTGCAGCCGTCATTTCAGTTTTTCTGCCGGTGACATGGACTTTGTGACCGGCCGCCTCCAGGAGGACGGCCAGCCATCGTCCCATACCATTTGTCCCGCCGATAATGGCAGCCGAAAATTGCTTCACAGGCGCACCGCCTTTTGCCTGAGCCAGTGGTCAGCTAAAACAAGACTCACCATCGCCTCGCAAACCGGCACAATTCTGGGAATGACGCAGATGTCGTGTCTGCCCCGTATCGTGAAGCTCTGCAGACGGCCATTGACATCCCGGGTATGTTGCGGGCGTGCAATGGAGGGTATCGGTTTGCACCAGGCACGCAGGATGATGTCCTGACCGGTGGTGATGCCGGCCAGGATCCCGCCCGCCGAATTTTTCACAAAACCTGACTCGTCCATCTGGTCGTTCACCTCAGAGCCTTTTTTTGCGGCCACACTGATGCCGTCACCTATTTCCACCGCCTTGACCGACCCGATGGAGGCGAGGGCAGCCACCAGCGCCGCATCCATCTTTTCAAACACCGGCTCTCCGAGACCCGCCGGACAACCGCTGACAATGATTTCCACCATACCGCCCAGGGTATCACCCTCCGCGCGCGTGGCGGCAAGTTTTTCCTCCATGGCGGCGGCGGCCGTTTCGTCGGGGCAATACAATTGATTCTGCCGTACCTTCTTTATCCAGCTTTCGGTGATCACCACTGGCCCGGAGCTGATTTCGACTCCGCCGATATTTCTGGTGTAGGCGACCACATTGATTCCGGCCGCGCCGATCAATTTGGCGGCAACCGCACCCGCCGCCACGCGAGCGGCGGTTTCGCGGCCGGAAGACCGCCCGCCGCCACGCCAGTCGCGCAGGCCATACTTTTGTAAATAAGTGTAATCGCCGTGGCCGGGCCGGAATAGATCTTTCAGTTCCTCATATGACGAAGACCTTGCATCATGGTTACGAATCATAAGTGAAATGGGCGTACCGGTGGTGTCTCCTTCAAAAACGCCTGAAAGTATCTCTACCTCATCCTTTTCCGCACGGGTGGTAGAGGCAACCTGACCGGAGGGGCGTCGCCTGTCGAGCACCTCTTGTATGTCCTCCACAGACAGAGACAGACCTGCCGGGCAACCGTCGATGAGCGCCCCCAGCGCAGGGCCGTGTGACTCTCCCCATGTTGTCACACGAAATGCTTTTCCTGTAGTGTTACCGGCCATATTCTCACCCGTTCGTCTTTTTCAATTTGTTTATTTGTGCAACAATCCCCGTTTCAACCAAATGCACATATATATCGTCAACAACCTGAAGCGGGCTTTTACCTTCCGTCTGTGCTGTGTAATCGGCCAGCGCTTCGTACAGGGGGATCCTCTGTTTCAGCATCGCCTGAGTCTCCGACTCGAGCCCCGCATCGGTCAGGCGGGGCCTGGCCCCTTCTTTTTGCTCGTCTTTCTTTAGCCTCTCGATTATGTCGCCGGGTTCTGCCTTCAGATATATCAGCATTCCCTCTTTTTTCAACATATCCGTATTGGCCTGGGACAAAACCACCCCTCCGCCGGTGGCTACGACGCAGACTCCTTTGTCATCAAGAGACATGACCGCTTTTGTTTCTCTTTTTCTGAAGCCCGGCCAGCCTTCTTCTTGGATCACATCTGCCAGTGGCATACCTGCCTCGTTTTCAATCAATTTGTCTGTGTCTATAAATGGAAGCCCGATCTTTTCCGCCAGCAGACGGCCGATAGTGGTTTTACCTGCGGCGCGGTAACCAATCAGAATCAACTTCATATCTTTGCCAACTCCCGCCAGAATTCCGGGAAGGATTTGTCGACACACTTTTTATCACGGATCTCAATGCCGGGAGTGACCAGTCCGGCTACGGCAAAGCTCATCGCTATTCTGTGGTCATTATAGGTTTCAATATCCGCTCCATGAGGAGAGCCTCCCTCTATCATTAACCCGTCGGGCAGTTCCGAGGCTTTGATCCCGATGCGGTTGAGCTCTGATACCATGGCAGCCAGGCGATTGCTTTCCTTTATTCTCAAATGAGCGACGTTTATGATTTTTGTCCTGCCTTCACGAAATGCCGCCAGCACCCCGACGGTCGGCACCATATCAGGCATGTCGCCCAGGTCCAAAGTAAGTTCGCCTGCCGCCAGATCGCGGCCGGTGACCTCGACATAGTCTGAGCCGCCCTCCACCCGGCAACCGAGCTGCTCGATGATATCGAGCAATCTTATATCACCTTGGGCGCTGAAGCGGTTGATGCCGTTTACGCGAATCGTTTTTTTCAGCAATGCGGCGGCAAGAAAGAAGTATGAAGCGCTCGATGCATCACCTTCCACATAATAATCGCGTCCGGCGTAGATTTGCTGAGTTCCCACCAGATAGTGGTGCCTTCCCGTCCTGATAATTTTGGCTCCGAAGTCATTCATAACGCTGATGGTCAGCTCGATGTAGGGAGCCGAGACGATATTCCCCTCGAGTGACAGCTCGATGCCTTTGGCAGTGTAGGGAGCGCATAAAAGAAGTGTGGACACATATTGCGAGCTTTCAATATTGGCCAGTGTCAGTCGGCCGCCCTTCAGTCCGTTTGCCGCCACTTCCACCGGCGGACAGTTATTTTGGCATGAAATGGCCACCCCCATCTCGCGGAGTGCCTCCACCAGGGGGCCTACCGGCCTTTCGCAAAGACGTTTTTCCCCGGTCAGGACATATTTGCCTCGTCCAAGGCAGACCATTGCGGTTAAAAAACGAATAGCAGTACCGTTATTCCCCAGACATATTTCACGCTCTAACGTTGCGATCGCACCTCCCGTGCCGGTTACTAAAAAGCCTCCATCAACAGGCTCGATGACGGCTCCCAAATCGCCGAGGGCGGACATCATGTACCTGGTGTCCTCGGAGACGAGCGGGTGGCGGATCAAAGATTTTCCCTCGGCCAGCGCAGCCGCCATAAGAGCCCTTTGCGTCAGGCTTTTCGAGCCGGGAACCTCCACCTGCACAACATTATTTTTTGCCTTTATTGCGTTTTTCACCACTTGCCAGCCTTTCGTAGATAGTTTTTCTCATCAACTCCAGAGGCGCCTCTCTTCCGGTCCATAGTTTCAGCTGCAAAGCACCCTGGTGTATGAACATCTCCGCACCGGAAACTATTTCCGCCCCCATTGCCGCTGCATCGCGCAAAAGTTTTGTGTAGAACGGGTTGTAGACGACATCCATCACTACACGATAATTTCCCAGAACCTCCCTTTTCACAGGGGATTTTTCCACCTCCGGATACATGCCCACGGGAGTGGTGTTGATCAGGCCCTCCGCCTTTATCTCGGGCAGAGATTCAAGGGGATAAAAGGGACATTCGAAGGCGGAGGCGAGCTCTTTTCCTCTTTCCAAGGAGCGATTCACGACAACCGGCAGACCGCCTTCTTTTTTTATGCCGTAAACGGCTGCACGCGCCGTTCCCCCCGCACCGATGACGACAAAAGTTTTTCCGGCAATTTCAGTCTTATCCTTGAGGGCCAGCGTCAAACCGCGCCAGTCAGTATTATAGCCTGCAAGAAGACCCCGTTCATTTACAATCGTGTTGATCGCCCCGAGGGCGGCTGCATCCGGGTCGATCTCATCGAGATACTCCATCACCGCCGTTTTAAAAGGGATGGTCACGGAAGCGCCGCGGATATTCATCCCCCTGATTCCGGCCAGGGCCGCAGAGGGGTCGGTGACACAAAACGCGCTGTAGTGCCCATCTATCTTCATGGCTTCAAGCGCCCTGTTATGCATAAGCGGCGAAAGGCTCTGACGCACCGGATTCCCCACTAAAATAAAATTCATGCCGCCCGGCGGCAAAAGCCATGACTGGGGAAAATTATCTTCACTGGCGAGGAGCTGTCGTAGTTCCTTCATGGCTTTGACGGACAGCTGGCCCGGGGCTGATTTTTTTCCTCCCGGCAAGACACAAAACGCCAGATAGCTCCCCCACAGGGGCGCGGCGAGACGACTGACCCGGCCGGACTCACCCATGCACATGCTGATAATTTCCCTCTGCCTTTTTTTTGCGTAGTCGATGAGTTTCAAAATTTTTATATTGTCGCCCGGCCGTGTTGCGAACGGGACTATCTTTACAATATCCGCGCCCGCCGCCGTACAGGCATCGAATATTTCCTTCAATTCTTTAAACGAAGGGGTTTTATGTATATCATGCCAGGAAACGATAAGCCGCGTCCGGCTCTTCGTTTTCGCCAAATGATTTTTGAGCCCGTTGATTCGTTTCACCCCTTCGGCAAGCTCAATGTCCACAAAATCCGCCTCCAGATCTATCGCCTGCTTTAACAGCCGCATCTTTTCCGTCTGCGATATCTCTTTAAGCTTCCGGCATTCATCTGCTGATGTCACGGGAGAAGCTTCGTCCCGGCGGCGGCAGGTGACAATGATTTTTGTTCGGCCGGCTGACCGTCGCGCTTGCCCGATCAGCTGATTTAAATCACCATCGGCAATCAAATCCATGCGCAGCTCGATCGCGTCCGCCGCCCGGGCCGCCCTTTCGACCGACCGGAGCGCCTTCTGATTGGTTTCATCAACAATTGGAATACAGATCATAGGCCGTCCTTTGCCCTCGGGTATGAACCCAGAATTTTCAAATAAATTGTTTTGTCCTTCAATTCTCTGATGCAGCCCTGAATCG